>JBIISH010000266.1:0-3052 GCA_044341115.1 Candidatus Nanopelagicales bacterium | reverse complement strand
TCGGCGTGCTCCGCCACCCGTGCGACGGTGACCCGCACTGCCGCGGCGAAACCGGCAACCGCCGCAGCGTCCAAAGTTCCCGAGCGAATTTCACGTTCTTGGCCACCCCCATGCAGAACGGGCGTGACCGTCGCTTGGGGATCGAGAATCAATGCTCCTACTCCGAATGGACCGCCAATCTTGTGACTGGCAATCGTGATCGCATCAGCACCAAGTTCATCGACGTCGATAGGGATTTGCCCCAGCACCTGGACCGCATCGGTATGAAAAGGAACACCGAACTCTCGGCACACCCGCGCAATGTCAGCCACGGGCATCACGGTCCCGATTTCGTTGTTCGCCCACATGATGGACACGAATGCATGAGGGTTTTTCGACAACACCTGCTCGAGTTCGGCGATGGAAATGCGCCCCGTGGGATCAACCCCGAGCCAGTGAACGAGAGCGCCCTCATGAGCAACGAGCCACTCGATCGGATCCAACACCGCATGGTGCTCAACGGCTGACGTGACGATCAGGGGTGCGCTCCCTTGGTCTCGCAATGCCCAGAAGAAGCCCTTGATTGCGAGATTGTCTGCTTCAGTTCCCCCAGATGTGAAAACCACGGCGGAAGGTCGGGCATTGAGGTCGGCAGCTATGGATTCGCGCGCTTCCTCCACGATTCTTCGAGCTGCCCGGCCGCTGGCATGTAAAGACGAGGGGTTTCCAACCAAAGAGCTGGCATCTAGCCATGCTGCACGAGCTTCGGGCAGCATGGGCGAGGTCGCGGCATGGTCTACGTACACGCGCCTGCTCATGGTGCTCGATCGTAGCCGCGATCGGCCCGACCCGCCCCAGCGCCGTTGGCGAAGTTAGGCACCCTTTCGGGACTCGACCTGCTCGGTGAGTTGCGGGACAACGGCGAACAGATCCCCCACAACACCGAAGTCGGCCAGTTCAAATATCGGTGCCTCAGGATCCTTGTTCACCACGACGATGGTCTTAGAGGTCTGCATTCCCGCTCGATGTTGGATGGCGCCGGAGATTCCGTTAGCAATGTAGAGCTGCGGCGACACGGTTTTGCCGGTTTGGCCCACCTGGAACTGGTGTGGGTACCAGCCGGCATCTGTCGCCGCGCGCGATGCGCCCACGGCACCCCCGAGGGAGTCTGCGAGTTTTTCGATGACGTCGAAGCCTTCAGCAGAACCAACGCCACGCCCGCCGGAAACCACAACCGCAGCCTCAGCTAATTCGGGTCGACCACCTTTAGCTGCAACTGTGCGGCCAGTAATGCGCGCCTTGGTTGCCGAGGCCGTCAGGGAAACGGATACGTCCACGCGAGTTGCAGCACCTGGCGCTGGAACGGGCGCAACCGAATTGGTGCGCACCGTGAAAATGGGGGTGCCAGAAGTGACCTTCGAATGCACGATCGTGCTACCGCCAAAAACGCTTTGGGTGGCAATCATGGATGCATCAATATCAACGGCATCGGTAATGACACCCGAGTTCGTCTTTACCGCGAGACGTCCGGCAACCTCTTTGCCGTCGGCTGAAGAAGCCACGACAACTGCTGCTGGCGAATTCGAGGCCACGATAGAGGCCAATACTTCGGCCGCAGGGGCAACGGGGAAGTCATCAAGTGTGGGATCTTCTGCCACGTAAACCTTTGCTGCGCCAAATTCGGCGAGAGTGGCAGAAGCTGCGTCGTTGTAACCGGAGCCGACCCAGACCGCTGCGGGTTCGCCCATGACTCGGGCAAGGGTGAGGAGTTCGGTAGTGACTTTCTTTACGACGCCGTCGGCATGGTCTACGAGTACTAGTACTTCACCCATTACGTGCTCCTCAATCCTCAGGTACTAAATAAACTTTTGATTGGTCAGGAAGTCAGCAATCTTGAGCCCACCATCACCGTCGTCAGCCACCACAACTCCAGCCGCCTTGGGTGGCCGAGCGGCAAAGTCTGCGACACCTGACCATGCAGCGGACGCGCCAATCTTTGAGGCGTCTAGACCAGCATCGGCAACGGAAAGAGTTTCGACCGGCTTTTTCTTCGCGGCCATGATTCCCTTGAATGACGGGTAGCGGGGTTCATTGATCTTCTCCACCACGCTGATAACGGCTGGCAAGCTTGCCGTGACCGTGTCGAAGCCATAATCCGCAAGGCGCTCAATGGTCACTGTGTCACCAGTGACGTCGACTTTCTGAGCAAAGGTCAGTTGCGCAAGGTCAAGGCGTTCGGCGACCATGGCCGGCACCACGCTCATTCGGGCATCGGTTGATTCCGAGCCAAAGATGATGAGGTCAAAATCGCGGCCGGCAAGCACGGTTGCCAGGGCATACGACGTTGCCAAGGCATCCGAGCCATGCAGCGAGTCATCAACAAGGTGAATTCCTGAATCGGCCCCCATGGACAGTGCCTTGCGAACAGTCTCGCCAGCACGATCGGGCCCCATGCTGACGACTACAACCTCGCCACCATGAGCTTCAACGAGTTTGAGTGCCTCTTCTACGGCGTACTCGTCTAGTTCGTTCATGACTCCGTCGGCCGCTTCTCGGTCCAGAGTGGAATCATCCGCACGGAGACGTTTTTCAGCCCAAGTGTCTGGCACCTGCTTAACGCATACAGCGATCTTCATCGCGACGCTCCAGATTCTCTTTGCCGGTTCTCTAGGCATTGCCGCACACCGCGTGCGCATGTGAATCATATTGGCCGGCCATTTACTCCGCATCTCAGGCCTACGTGCCGGCGCGCAACACCAGGGTCGAATAGGCCCGCATCGGGATTTTGGATCCAGCGGCATGCTCCACGCCCGGCCATACGGCCCCATCGAAGGAGTCGACGCAGACTTCCCAGTCCTTGGCATAGGGCTCCCCAGGGAGCGTTACCTCGATGTCATCGCCTCCCCCGTGCGCTATGAGCAAGAACGAGCCTGCGGAAGGATCAGTCACCTGATGGGGAGCCAAGAACATCATGAGTGTCTGTGCGGATGGCTCATTCCAGCTATCTTCTTTCATCAATTGGCCACCTCGGTCAAACCAAGCAAGATCCTCCGGTCCACCATCTACGAGTGAC
>JBIISH010000264.1:0-3067 GCA_044341115.1 Candidatus Nanopelagicales bacterium | reverse complement strand
AATGCTGCTGACTTTCGTACTGCTCTCGTGTCCGAAATTGGTTGCCCGGCTCGAATGACCTTCGCCGATCAGTTTGACTATGCGGTAGCCAAACTCGCCTTTTATGCAGACCTTCTTGACACATACGAGTTCAGCGATTCACTCGATGACCTCCCAACCTACGGAGCAGTTCTCCGGAGGCAGCTGTGGCGTGAACCTGTCGGTCTCGTCGCCGCGATCACGCCATGGAATTTGCCTGTAGAGCTCATGCTGGCGAAGGTTGGTGGTGCACTAGCTGGTGGGAACGCCATCATCCTCAAACCGTCGCCACTGGCCCCATGGTGTGCAACCATTCTCGGCCGCGTGATTGCCGAGGAAACTGATATTCCAGCTGGCATCGTCGCAGTTCTCCCTTCGGCGAGACTAGAGACGGCACAGGCTCTTACCTCCTCTCCTGACGTGGATGCCATAGCGTTCACGGGTTCAACCCACACGGGTGAAGCTGTCATGCGATCGGCGAGCTCAACGTTGACAAAGGTGTGCCTCGAACTGGGTGGAAAATCGCCTTCAATCTTTCTCCCCGATGCAGATTTGGCCTTTGTACTTCCCTTTGCTGCAGGGATGGCGATGTTTAACGCTGGGCAAAGTTGCATCATGCCAAGTCGCATGTTGGTCCCGATTGAACAATTCGACCGGTGTTTGGATCTCGCAGTTGAGGGCATGGCTGCGGTGAATTGGGGGGATCCCTGGTCGCCGGAAACGTTTATGGGTCCGCTGATCAGTGCGGATCGCCGAAACGAAGTGGTCGGAGTTGTCCGTCGATCTGCTGAACATGGGGCGCGGATCGTGTGTGGAGGAAATGCAATCCCTGGACCGGGTTTCTTCATGGAGCCGACGCTGATAGCCGATCTTGACGGATCCAGTGAGGCTGCTCGGCAGGAAATTTTTGGCCCGGTTGTCGTGATGACGCCTTATACATCCGTCGAGCATGCGATTGAGTTGGCCAATGACACCGAATTTGGCCTTGCTGCCTACGTGTGGGGTGCCTCGGCTGAGGATGCTGCTCAGGTGGGCAGCCGTATTCGAGCAGGCATGGTGGGCATCAATGGTGGACAATTCACCTCAGCGGATATGCCCTTTGGTGGCATGCGAAGAAGTGGGATAGGGCGAGAGTGGGGGGTTGCCGGTATGGAGGAATTCCTCGAGACCAGGACCATGGCCACGCGTATTCCAGTGGTCTCCGAAGACTCCCCGGTGTTTCTGGCGGGTAAATAAATGACAACAAATTCCCAATTCGCTTGACTATCTGTCATACAGAAGACAATGTACTGATCACTCAGCTGCAGTAGGTAATTAGGGAGACGTGATGAGACCAGGGGCCTTCAGGTACCTCGCGGCGACCTCCTTAGATGAAGTTTTCGAGAATCTTTCCGAACTCGGCGATGAAGCGACCCTCTTAGCCGGTGGGCAGAGCCTCATCCCCCTCATGAATCTCCGACTAGCCCGACCGGAAGTTTTAGTCGATCTCAACCGCGTTCCGGGTCTGGCGGGAATCGACCTTGTCGACGGTGAACTGAGAATCGGCGCGATGGTGCGGGCCGCTGACGTCGCCAGTGATCCCACAGTCACAGGTTCGTTACCCGCATTGGCCCGAGCTGCAGCTTTTATTGGTCACCCGCAAATCCGAAATCGGACGACCATCGGTGGCAACATCTCTCACGCAGATCCATCTTCTGAATTGCCGGGCGTTCTGGCGGCATTGGAGGGGAGTGTCACCTTGAAATCCCTTCGTGGCGAAAGACGTGTCGGGTGGGATGAATTCATCGTGTCCACGTTCACGAATTCGCGTGAAGCGGATGAATTAGTCGTAGATGTGCGGTTTCCGGTGCGACCGGGATGGTCCTTCGCCTACGACGAGGTGGCCCCGCGTCATGGTGACTATCCCCTTGCCGGAATTTGTGCCGGAGTGCAGATCAGCGACGGCATCGTGCGTGGAATGAGACTGGTAGCTGTCGGTGTATCGGACCGCCCGGTCGTGTTGACCGGCGTTGCGCAATTTGCCCTTGGTCGAGAGCTCGACGCCGCCACGATTAAAGAACTTGGCAAAGTTGGCCGTGAAGAGGTATCCGCAAACGATGACGCTCATGCTTCTTCGGAGTACCGCAAGTGGCTCGTTGGCACGCTGATCAACCGAATTTTAGGAAACCTCGTATTGGAGCAACGATGAATACGCCCCAAACGGTGAAGACAATTCAACTCCTAGTGAATGGTGCTCAGATTGAGCGTGAGGTTGAGGTGCGCACGCTGCTGTCAACATTCTTAAGGGACGACTTGGGGTTAACCGGAACACACGTGGCATGTGAGCACGGCGTTTGTGGCTCGTGCACGATCCTCGTCGATGGTCGAGCGGTCCGGTCCTGCCTGCTCTTGGCAGTCCAAACTGATGGCACCAGCGTTGAGACAGTTGAAGGGCTAGGGAGTCTTGGTGATCTCAGCCCGCTTCAAGAGGCTATGTGGCGTGAACATGGATTGCAGTGCGGCTTCTGCACACCTGGAATTCTTATGTCGATCGAAGGCGAAGCGCGTTCTGGTTCATCTGCAGAGGAAATTTGTGACGAAGTTCTTTCGGGCCATGTCTGTAGGTGCACCGGTTACCAAAACATCCGTACGGCGATTCATGCCTACTTTGCAACGAGGGATGGGTCATGACTACGTCAATTGACGCCCAACGTCCGAGTCTTGTTGGGTCAAGCGTCCGACGAGTCAATGACCCCAGGTTGCTAACGGGTGCTGGTCGTTTTGTGGACGATATTTCACTGCCTGGAATGTTGCATGCGTTTATCCTCCGAAGCACGGTCGCCCACGGCAGGTTGATCAGTTTTGAACCTGGTGATTCACCGGCTGACCTCATTTTGGGACCGGACGAAGTAGGTGCCGCTACCGAGCCGCTCCCGTTCGTCTGGATTGCCCCTGACCAGCAGCACCTTCACCTGCCCATGGGTGACCGAACTGTGCGGTATGTGGGCCAGCCTCTGGGAATCGTTGTTGCCGGTTCGAGGGCCCAGGCTGAAGACGCGGCTGAATCAAT
>JBIISH010000263.1:0-3068 GCA_044341115.1 Candidatus Nanopelagicales bacterium | reverse complement strand
CTTCATGATTGTGCGCGAGTGCTTCCCACGGCAGCCATGGCTTGCCGCGCTCGGTGTGCTCACCAGTGTGGGCGATGCTGACGAGTCGACACAGCGATGCCCATCCGCGTGCACTAGAAGCAATCAGTAGCACCCGTGGCCGCCCTTCATCAACCCACGCACCTCCCCGGGCTGGGGTGCGACGGGCTGGGGTTTGACGGGCCTGACCTACTGCATTGGAAGTAACCGGGATTGTTGGCTCTACTGCGATATCCACACCAAGTACGGGCTTGATTCCGGCTTTTTGACATGCCAACGCCCACTGCACCGCGCCATAAAGACCATCACGATCAGTGAGCGCCATTACCTGTTGACCGAGTTCAGCCGCACGTTGCACTAACGCCTCTGGATGGTTGGCCCCGAACTGCAATGAGTAACTCGACGCCACCTGGAGGTGGGCGAATGGGGTGGATACAGACACAAGGATTCCTGACGAAAGATCGAGGTGATCAAAAAAGAGGGAGGACGGGCCTCGGTATCGGGGGGGGATGAACCGAGGCCCGTCACGCTGATCGACAGACGGGAGGCGTCTTGATCAGTGCGACCGCGGGACCAGCGCGGTCAGATCGCGACAGCAACCGCCAAAGCGGGCTGATGCGCGAAACCTAAGGATTCACAGATCCGAGCCAAGAAAGTCTCCGAGTCACGCACAAGGTCATCTGCCTCTCGAAGGCTGACGCAGCGAATGCCCGCCTCCGCACTCGCCCGCTTGCGCGCACCGGCTGCAAAGAATTCAGCCCATTCGGCGAACTCGGGAGCGATCTGGGGTAGCAATATCCAGACGCTACGAACCCGTTGCCGACTAGTAGACGTGCTGCGGGCTGCAAGAACGGCGGCGGCGGCGCGAAGAGCGCAAAGGTGCGCGGCGCTGTAACGGCTTTCAGGGCTGGTGGCCAAAGTGGCCTCGGTCAAGCTCCGGCGGGCGGAGAGAATCAGATCTTGTGCTGCGCGAGTCATCGTGGTGCTTCCTTTCACTTGGCTAGCTATCCGTATGCGTACTTCGATGACCCGCCAGAGGAGCCTCGGCTGCCGTCAGCCGGGGTCGAGGCGACCGGCGGCAACCGAGGCGATCCATCTAGCCCAGTACCCGGCCGCGAATCCGGGTCTAGGTGCCAAACAGGTGTTAACGAGCAATTTCGAACACCTGTTCGAATAGTGATCAAGGTATCTCTCGGGTCTGACACTCGTCAACCCCTCCCTCCTATGCGACCTTCCTGAGACAGATCCGGGAGCAGATCGTGACCAGAACACGAGGAAAAGCCCAGAAAAGGCGCCAACAATGGAGAGCGTGACCACCCTCGCCACGATTCGATCCATCAGCCAGACAGATCACATCACTGATCTGCTGCCCCACCTGCCATTGCGGCGCATTCCGCTGCAAAAGCGCTCCCGGCAGCGGGTGATCGACATCTTGGGCACCGGAACCGAATTACTTCTCACCCATGGCACCGAGGGGGTCACCACCAGCTCAATTAGCGAGCACGCAGCAATCCCGATCGGCTCGGTATATCAATTCTTCCCCGACCGAGACGCCCTTCTGCTCAGCCTGGTCGAGCTCTCGGGCCATTCCCTCATCAACCAACTGGGCGAGGTCTACTCAAGTTCTGCCGTCTCACTCCCACAACGCTGCTCAGATCTGGTCGAAGCGCTCAGCGTGAACTGGGGCCAGGACGCGATCGGTGCCCGCTCGTGGAACATTTTGCTCTCCTCGCCAACCACGGCGCACGCAGCAGGCAGGCTGCACCAGCAAGCCGCAGCCGCCCTCCAGCAGGCGCTTCACTGTGAACAAAACCACCTTGTTGATGTTCCCCAACGATGTACCCTGCTCCTCACCACGATGACCTCTGTGTTTGCGACCTCTGCGTTTGCAGGGTGGGCCGCTCACTCGCCCGAACCGGACAGCACCACGGTGGTGGCATTGCGGAAATGGGCAGGTCAGTTGTTCGTGTAAACCGAGAGGACGGTGGAAAAAGCATGATTGTTGAACTTGACTACTCCGCCGTCGATCCCGATTCCGTTCGCGAGTTTCGGACCCATGGAGCAACTGTTGTTCGAGGTCTTTTTTCACCTGATGAAGTAGCTCTCGTCGAACGCGGTATCGAACGCAACCTCGCAGAGCCTGGTCCACTCTTTAAAGTCGCAAGTACTGACGCCGATCCAGGCAAGTTCGTCGAAGACTTTTGCAATTGGCAACGTATTGATGAGTTCCGCACCATCGCGTTTGAATCCAAAGCAGCCGACGTAGCTGGTGCCCTCATGGGTAGTTCGGAAGTGCGTCTCTATCACGATCACATGCTCGTTAAAGAACCCGGAACACAACAGCACACCCCGTGGCATCAGGACCAGCCTTACTACAACGTCGATGGATTCGATAACTGCTCCATGTGGATGCCCGTGGATCCAGTTGCCCCTGAGTCAACCTTGGAATTTCTTGCTGGATCACACCGTCAAGGCTGGCTTATGCCGCGAACGTTCATGGATAACCAAGCAAAGTGGTTTCCAGAAGGCACCCTTGCCGAACTCCCCAATATTGAAGCCAACCGCGAAAACTTTGACATCATGGGCTGGGCTCTCGAGCCAGGTGATGCAGTCTTTTTCCATATGCTCACGTTGCATCACGCGTATGGAGTTCCCGGCAAAAACCGGCGCAGGGCTTTTTCGCTTCGCTTTCTTGGCGATGATGTGACCCATGCACCACGTTTGTGGGTCACATCCCCTCACTTTGAAGGACTTGAAAACGACCTTGCTGCCGGTGCCCCGATGGACCATCCGCTCTTTCCGGTGCTGCGCACTCTGAGCTAAGAAGCACATCAACTATTTCGAGAACACCTGGTCGATCTGCTGGCCGAGTGCGAAATCAAGTTCGGTAATTCCGCCAGATTCGTGGGTACTCAGCCGAAAGGTGAGCGTGCGCCAGCGAATATCGATATCAGGATGGTGATCGAGTTCTTCTGCGATAACCGCGATTTGATCAACCCATGAAATTGCTTTTAGGAAAGTAGGAGCGCGCACCGATCCAACAAGAGCAT
>JBIISH010000035.1:0-10579 GCA_044341115.1 Candidatus Nanopelagicales bacterium | reverse complement strand
GGAGCTTTAGTCATGCATGCAGTGAATCTCGCCGAGGCACTCGTTGGCGCCATCCGCGCTGGTCAGGAAAAGCGGGTTCGGCATGCGGTGCACCTTCTCGACCTGCGGATCTGCGCTGATGATGCGGATGCGCCATGGCGCTGGGCAAGCCTCCGCGCAACCACCGCGCTCCGGATGCCGGATTGCTGCGCCCTAGACGCGGCGCAACGCGAGGGCGCCCCGCTGGCAACCTTTGATGAACGACTCGCCACTGTTGCGCGGGGCTATGGGGTGCAGGTTGTAGCCGCCTGAACCCTTGTCAGGCGGTAGGAACCCCACACGTGACGTAGACTTGGCACTCGACGTTGACGAGTGCCAATTGACGAGTACTAATCGAGGAGGTGCCCATGCTTGAGGAACGACGCCTTGAGGTGCTGCGCGCCATCGTTGAAGACTTTGTCTCCACGCATGAGCCCGTCGGCTCAAAGGCCCTGGTGGAGCGGCACAGCCTGGGCGTTTCCCCGGCCACGATTCGCAATGACATGGCAGCCCTTGAAGACGAGGGCTTCATCACCCAACCGCACACCAGTGCTGGCCGGGTCCCAACTGATCGCGGCTACCGACTCTTTGTTGACCGGCTCTCTGGAGTTAAGCAGCTCAGTTCAGCTGAGCGCCGAGCCATCGAAAGTTTTCTTGGCGAGGCAGTTGACCTTGACGACGTTATGCAACGAACGGTGCGACTACTCGCCCAAGCCACCAAGCAGGTGGCGATGGTGCAGTACCCCTCGCTCACGCGAAGCCGCGTTCGCCACATCGAACTCGTGGCGCTGAGCTCCACGCGGCTGATGATCATCGTGATCGCCGACACCGGAAGAGTCGATCAACGCAGTGTGGAAAGTTCGGTTCTGGTCGATGAGACTCTGCTTGCCGATATCCGCTCGCGATTATCTGTTGCACTCGTGGATAAGCCTTTCTCCAGCGTGGGCGATGAGTTAGCTGACTTCGATCAGGCTTTCGAGGCGCACGATCGACCTCTGGTCACCGCGATCATTGCTGCAGCGCTTGAGGCGGTGTCTGAGCGAGCCGACGAGCGAGTTGTGCTCGGTGGCACTTCGCATCTTGCGCGTTACCAAGACGCTTTCCCGCTCGCGATCCAGCCTGTTCTTGAGGCACTCGAAGAGCAGGTGGTGCTTCTGCGGTTGCTGGGTGAAGTGCCCACAGATTCTGGCGTCACGGTGCGAATCGGTGCAGAGAATTCCGTCGAAGGACTCTCGTCAACATCGGTTGTCACTGCGCGCTATGCACGATCTGACTCATCGATGGCATCCCTGGGCGTTGTCGGACCTACCCACATGGATTACGCAGGAACGATGGGAGCTGTTCAGGCAGTGGCCCAATACGTGAGCAAGATTCTGGACGGGCAATGAGCGTGGCAACCGACTACTACGGCTTACTGGGCGTCTCGAAGGATGCATCTCCAGAGGAAATTAAGAAGGCGTATCGCAAGCTCGCCCGCGAGTTGCACCCCGACGTTAACCCTGATCTGGAACACCAGGAGCGGTTCAAGGCGGTGACCGCTGCCTATGAAGTGCTCAGTGATCCCGAGAAGCGTCAGATGTATGACCTCGGTGGCGATCCATTCAGTGGCCGTGGTGGCGCTAACGGTGGCTTCGACTTTGGCGACATTATGGATGCGTTCTTTGGCGGTGGCACAGCGCAGCGCGGCCCGCGCACCCGAGCGCGGCGTGGACAAGACGCACTGATTCGAGTGCAGGTCGACCTCGCCGATGCAGTATTTGGTTCTACCAAAGAGATAACCGTTGACACTGCCATCGCGTGCGAGACCTGCGAGGCAACCGGACTCGCAACTGGCGCTGAATCGGTCACGTGCGTCATGTGCAAGGGCCGCGGCGAACTTCAGCAGGTGCAGCGCAGCTTCCTGGGTCAGGTCATGACGTCTCGCCCGTGCCCGCAATGCCAAGGATTTGGCACCACGATCCCGCACCCGTGCCACGAATGTTCTGGTGAAGGTCGCGTTCGCACCCGCCGAACCATCCCTATTCGAATCCCAGCAGGCGTAGACACCGGCAATCGCATTCAGTTGCAAAGTGAGGGTGAGATTGGCCCGAACGGTGGCCCAGCCGGAGATCTCTACGTCGAAATTGTGGTGGGTTCACATCCTGTCTTTGAACGTCGAGGAGAAGAGCTGCACTGCATGCTCACGATTCCGATGACTTCAGCGGCGTTAGGCACCAGCGTTGAACTGGAAACCCTTGACGGCCCGGAAAAACTCATCATCGCCGCGGGCACACACTCGGGGGAGTCACTCATCGTGAAAGGCAAAGGTGTGGGTCGTCTCCGTGGAAGTGGCCGCGGCGACCTTTACGTGCACATGAATATCGCTACACCTACGGATCTAGATGTACAGCAGGAAGCTTTGCTGCGCCAGCTCGCAGAGCTTCGGCAAGAGCAGTCTGACCATCGACTCGGCAACCAGAGTGAGGGCTCGGGAGGGCTCTTCTCGCGCTTGAAGGAAGCGTTTAACTCACGGTGAGTGCGCCGGTATTTCTCGCGCCGTCGGAAATTTTGCGCGGTGCACTGAGTGGTCTCACCATCACGATTCATGGAGCTGAAGCTCGTCACGCGATCGCGGTGCAACGTTTACGTGCCGGTGAGCACATTGAGCTAGTAGACGGTGTTGGTCTGCGCGCTAGCGGGCGCGTTGATGGCGCATCCACTCCGGATGCACTTCACGTGCTCATCGACCATGTGATGGAAGAAGTTCCCGGTCTGCCGCAGGTGATTGTGGTGCAGGCGCTACCCAAAGGGGATCGAGGCGAGCGCGCGGTTGAGATGCTGACCGAAGTTGGTGTGGATCGAATCGTGCCGTGGGCGGCCGAGCATTGCATCACCAAATGGAAGGCCGATCGCGAGGCGAAGTCACATGCAAAGTGGGTCTCCACGGCGGGTGAGGCCGCAAAGCAGGCGAGGCGAGCGCGCTGGGTGCACGTTGATGAGATGGCCACCACGCCACAGGTACTCAAGTTGGTCGGTGAGGTCGATTGCACCCTGGTCCTCGATGAGTCGGCCACCGAGCCGATTCCGGCTGAATTAGCTCAAGGAGTTAAGAGCGTGGCCCTGATCGTGGGGCCAGAAGGCGGGATTTCCGCTGCCGAACGAAACTCTTTCCGCGCGGCCGGTGCCCAATTTGTCCGGTTAGGCCCCACGGTTCTGCGCACTTCCACGGCCGGGGTTGTAGCTGCGGCGGTGGTCCTCGCCGGGACGACACGCTGGGGTCATGAGAGCATTGTTGGGAAGGGTGATGTGAGTGACTGACTGTCTTTTTTGCTCGATCGTTTCTGGTGCGATCCCCGCCGACGTTGTGCTGCGCACTGACGAGGTCGTGGCTTTTCGCGATATCAACCCGGTAGCCCCGGTGCATGTGCTCGTGATTCCGGTCGAGCATCACGCCACGGCAGCCGAACTGGGTGCAGCCAACCCCACTGCTGCCGCCGCGGTGCTTGCCGCCGCCGGTGAAGTTGCAACACGTGAGGGCATCGCCGAGTCCGGATATCGAATGGTTTTCAACTCAGGTGCCGGTGCTGGCCAAACGGTCTTCCATGCACACGTCCACGTCATGGGCGGGCGCGACCTCACCTGGCCCCCGGGATAGATAATCGACTATGACCCTTCCTGCGGATTTACCCGCCACAGCCACCACGGTTCTTGAAGTACCTGCTTCAGTCCCGATGGTGTCGCTCTTGGGTTCAGGTGATGAGTACCTGCGCGCTATCGAATCCGGTTTCTCCGACGTAGATGTTCTCGTGCGCGGCAACCAGATCACGATGACCGGATCGCCAGACGAGGTCGGCATCCTTGACACACTGCTCGCGGAGATGCTGACCGTTCTGCGCACCGGTCAGGCACTGACGGTGGAGTCGATCGAACGTTCAATTTCGCTATTGCGCAGCGGCACGCGGCCGGCAGAAGTGCTCACCGCAAACATCTTGAGTAATCGTGGCAAGACGATTCGGGCCAAGACGCTCAACCAGAAGCGCTACGTCGATGCAATCGATGCGAACACGATCGTTTTCGGTATTGGTCCGGCGGGTACGGGAAAGACCTATCTCGCAGTCGCTAAAGCTGTGCAAGCCTTACAGTCCAAGCGCGTGAATCGCATCGTGCTCACCCGCCCTGCAGTCGAAGCGGGGGAGCGGCTCGGTTTCTTGCCAGGCACATTGTCAGAGAAAATCGATCCCTACTTGCGCCCGCTATTCGACGCGCTGCACGACATGCTCGATCCGGAGTCCATTCCCCGACTGATCACATCAGGCACAATTGAGATTGCACCTCTCGCCTACATGCGCGGTCGCACCCTCAATGATGCGTTCATCATTTTGGACGAGGCGCAAAACACGTCTGCTGAACAGATGAAAATGTTTCTCACCCGGCTAGGTTTTGGTTCCACCATGGTGATCACCGGCGACGTGACTCAAGTTGACCTGCCAGGTGGCACCACCAGCGGGCTCCGAGTGGTCAACGACATCTTGGAAGGCATCGACGATGTTGAATTCTGTCGACTCACCTCGCACGATGTCGTGCGCCATAAGTTAGTAGGCAGGATTGTTGATGCCTACGAGCGCTACGACGCTATCCAACAAAAATCCAGCGCCGAATCTGCGGGGATTCGCCCCGCTCGAAAGGATCGGTGATCGCAGTGGGAGAGCCTCCCAGTAGTAATGGGATCGAGATCGACAACCAGACCCCAGATGAGATTGACGAAGAAGCCGTGCGTTCTCTCGTAGCGCACCATCTCGCCGCCTTGAACATTGCGCCCGACTGCGAACTCAGTATTTCGATGGTTGATGAGCGAACCATGACCGATCTGCACGTGCGCTGGATGGATGAACCGGGCCCCACCGACGTGTTGTCATTCCCGATGGATGAACTCACCATTCCCGGTCAAGGAGAGCTGGCTCCCTCTGGCGTATTGGGTGACATCATCGTGTGCCCTTCATTTGTGCGCGCGCAGGCAGAAGAGAAGGGTCGAACTCTCGATGAGGAGGTGCAATTCCTCATCACCCATGGAATTTTGCACCTGTTGGGCCTAGACCACAGTGAACCGAGCGATGAAGAAGCAATGTTTTCCCTTCAAGATGACTTGCTCAATGACTGGATCCGTTCAACATACAAGGCAGGGACTGCGTGAACCAAACCATCGGATGGATCGTCGTCGTCATCCTTCTGCTCTTTTTTGGCGCGTATTTTGTTGCAGCAGAAACAGCGCTCAGCCGGGTATCGCGTTCACGGGTGGAGGAGTTGCGGCGCGAGGGAAATCTGCGCGCAATCACGTTGCTGAACATTCTCGATGACCGCCCCCGTTATGTGAACGTGCTGTTTTTCCTTTCCACCGTTGCCGCTGTAAGCGCCACTGTGCTTGTAGCAGATCTCGCGGTGACGGTTCTTGCTCCGGCGGAGGGGTGGTCAACCACACTGGCTGTACTCGTGGCCGTGATCGTCATGATCATTGTGAGTTACGTGGGTCTTGGGGTTGCCCCTCGAACACTTGGGCGCCAAAACGCAGAGCGCATCGCGTTGTCGAGTGCGAATTTCATTCGGTTACTCGGCATATTCCTCGCCCCCTTGGCAACCCTGCTCATCTTGATCGGTAACGCCATCACACCGGGCAAAGGATTCCGTCAAGGGCCATTCGACAGTGAAGCCGATTTGCGTGAATTGGTAGACCTAGCTGGTGCTGAGGCACTCATCGAAGATGAAGAGCGCCAGATGATTCACTCGGTGTTCGAGTTAGGCGATACCTTCTCGCGCGAGGTGATGGTGCCACGCACCGACATGATCTTCATCGAGCGGAACAAGTCACTACGCCAGGCTGTATCGCTGTGCCTTCGCTCGGGCTACTCCCGGATCCCGGTCATCGGTGAAGATGCCGACAACATTGTTGGGGTGGTGTACCTCAAAGACATGGTGCGCCGCACATTCGAACACCACGAAGCCGGCCAGTCCGAACGTGTCGAGTCGATCATGCGCGAGGCCTATTTTGTGCCTGACAGCAAGCCGGTCGATGTCTTGCTGCGTGATATGCAAGCGGCGCGAGTGCACATTGCGATTGTCGTTGACGAATACGGTGGCACAGCTGGCCTCGTCACGATTGAAGACATTCTGGAGGAAATCGTTGGTGAAATCACCGACGAATATGACACTGCGGGTCCTGAAGTTACCCCGCTGCCCGATGGCTCCTTCCGGGTCATGGCTCGCATGAACATCGATGATTTTGCCGAGTTGATCGACATTGAGATCGATTCGGATGAAGAAGGCGTTGAGACTGTCCTTGGCCTGATGGCGAGAAGGCTTGGTCGGGTGCCGATTGTCGACGCTGAAATCGTGGAAGGCGGTTGGACCCTGAGGGCAGAGCAAGGGGCTGGCCGTCGGAACCGGGTCGGCACCATTTTGGCGCAACCAAAAGTTGTAGAAGTTGAAGTCTCTGATGAGTGAGGTTTCTGCGGAAGATCACAAACTCATCACGTTGGCGCGGGGTGCGCGCGGCCGGATCGGGGCACCTGCCGGCGCCGCTGTTCGCGACGAAACCGGGCGCACCTATGCGAGCGCTTCAGTGCACTTGGAAAGTGTTCACCTCACTGCGATTCAGGCGGCTGTGATCCAAGCCGTGGCAGCTGGAGCACTTGGGTTAGAAGCCGTGGTCCAAGTGGGCGATGAAGACGAACTGCCTGGGATCGCGGCCGCCACAGATCTAGGCGGGCCTGGGGTTCTGGTGTTCTTGTGTAACAGCGATGGTTCCGTGCGAACTAGTGTCACCACATGACTGAGTACCGAAGTGGTTTTGCCTCCATCGTTGGTCGACCCAACGCTGGAAAATCAACTCTCGTGAATGCGATGGTGGGTGCAAAGGTTGCAATCACCTCAGATCGCCCGCAAACCACCCGGCGCATTATCCGTGGAATCGTCACCAATTCTGAAGGCCAACTGATTTTGGTCGACACTCCTGGACTGCACCGACCGCGCACCTTGCTCGGAGAGCGGCTCAATGATCAGGTGCACGAAGCACTGGCAAGTGTGGATGTGATCGGGTTCTGCATGCCAGCCGATCAGGAAGTCGGCGCGGGGGATCGCTTCATCGCGGCTGCGTTGGCAGCACTCGGCCGCACCCCGGTCATCGCACTCGTCACCAAGACCGACACTGTGAGCCGGGAGGTAGTGGCCGAGAGGCTCACCGAAGTTGTTGCACTCGGTGAAGAAGTTGGTCTGCAGTGGAAAGAGATCGTGCCGCTTTCTTCGGTAAGCAGGCACAACATTGACACAGTGACCGATTTGCTCATCGCTGCTTTACCGATTGGCCCCAAGTTGTACCCGGACGATGACATCAGCGACCAAGAGCTAGAAATCACGGTTGCCGAACTCATCCGCGAAGCTGCACTTGATGGGGTGCAAGAAGAAATGCCGCACTCCATCGCCGTTGTGGTCGAGGAGATCAAGGCGCGCGAGGACCGGCCGGCCAACCGGCCTCTGACTGATGTGCGGGCGGAAATTTACGTTGAGCGGCCCACTCAGAAAGCCATCATGATTGGGGCGAAAGGGTCCCGGCTTAAGACGGTGGGCACGCGGGCGCGCAAGGAGATTGAAGTTCTACTGGGCACACCAATTTTCCTTGACCTGCACGTGCGGGTCGCCAAGGATTGGCAGAAGGATCCCAAACAGTTACGTCGTCTAGGTTTCTAAAGCACTACAGGCGTTTATCGATATCCGGGTGCACTGTGTACCGCTTGGTGTAGGCCTCCATCACCGCGATGATGATTGCAGCCAGTGGAATGCCAATAATCGCACCGATCGGCCCAAAAAGAGCCGCGCCGATGAATACGGAAGCAAGTGCCACTCCTGAGTTGATGTCCATGGTCGCTGTGGAGATTCGCGGGGTGAAGATGTAGTTCTCGATCTGCTGATAGAACGTCGCGAAAAGAATGATCCAGATGATGTCTAGGGGATCAGAGAATGCGGCAAAGAGTGCCGGGAGTGCAACGCCGATGTACGTGCCGATGGTGGGGATGAACTGGCTGACCACTCCGGCGAAGATGCCCATCGGGAGCCAGTAAGGGATATCGATGAACCAGAAGAAACCCACATGGGCAATAGCGGAGAGCGTTGCGAGCGCGATCTTGGAGATGACGAATCCACCGGCCTTTTGAACGGAGATATCCCAGACATTGAGGAAGACCACCTGGCGTTCGGGGCGCATCAGTGAGGCGAGGAAGCGCTTTATGCGCGGGGCGTCGGCAGAGAAGTAAAACGAGAACACCAGAATCGTCACAACGCTGAAAACCGCGCCAACCACGCTGGCGAAAAGGCCAAGTACGCCACCTGCCAATGATGAGGCAATCGTCGTGACCTGCTCGGCGTTGAGGCTGAGATTCTCGGTGATCTCGGTCGGATTGATCCCGGCGTTGAATGTGCCGTTCATCCATTCAACGATGTCGAGGACCAACGTGGGCAGGGCGATGACTAGGCCGGCCACCTGTTGGGCGAGTGCGCCACCAAAAAGCAGGAGAAAGCCAGCAACGAGCGCTATGCCGCCGGTGGCAACCAGCGCGGTTGCAATGCCTCGGCGCATTCCGCGTCGTGCTAGCCCGGAAACTAACGGATCGAAAGAAATGGCGAGGAGCCAAGCGAGCAGCAGGTTGAAGAGGAAGCCACGGAGTTGGTTGGCCGACCACAGGAGCCCGGCTGCGATGACTAATGCGATGACAATTGAGAAAATTGTTCGCCGGAGCAGGCGGGGCTCGAAAGCAACCCACTGGACCTCGCGTTTAGGTTGCCGACTCGGAGTGGGATCCGGGTTCTCTTCCACGACCAATCACCGCCTTCCTGGCCGTTCATCGTCCACTGGCAGCGCGCCGCGACGCAACTATCGCCCAGATGTAGTGAGAATGTAGCGTGCCCGCATACCGCGATGAGGGGATTGTGCTGCGCACCCACAAGTTGGGTGAAGCCGATCGCATCATCACCTTGCTCACAAGGCGCCATGGGCGAATCCGAGCGGTTGCTCGCGGGGTCCGCAAGACCACAAGTCGCATTGGTGCCCGGCTCGAGCCCTTTTCGCACGTCGACATCCAGCTCTATGAGGGCAGGTCTCTCGACAGCGTGACCCAGGTGGAATCAATCGAGGCGCTCGGGGCTGATCTGAGTTCGGATTACGCGCGTTGGACCTGCGGAACGGCCATGCTGGAAACCGCCGAGCGGCTCACCCCGGAAGAGCGGGAGCCATCCGTTCAGCAATACGCCCTGCTGGTGTCTGGTCTGCGTTCACTGGGGCAGGGGGAGCACGATCCAGGTTTGATTCTCGATGCCTACCTTCTGCGTTCACTCTCTGTTGCGGGTTGGTCACCGTCTTTCGATGAGTGCGCACGGTGTGGTGCACCTGGTCCGCATACGGCATTCAACGTGCAGGCCGGCGGGATGATGTGCTCGAATTGCCGGCCGCCTGGTTCAGCAAACCCATCTGCCGTGACCGTGGCGTTGCTCGGTGCGCTGCTCAGCGGGGACTGGACTGTGGCTGATGTCACAGCAGAGCGGGAACGCAAGGAGGCAAGTGGCCTAGTTGCGGCGTTTTTGCAGTGGCACCTCGAGCGAGGGCTGCGGTCGTTACCGCTCGTTGATCGTGGTTAGTGTCAAGATGGACAAGTGGCACGTCAACCGGTGAACTCGCCTCCGCAGCACCCCTCGGGTGCCCGGCCGCCGAAATTGCCGAAAGAGTTGGTGCCCCGCCATGTGGCGTTGGTGATGGATGGCAACGGGCGCTGGGCAAAGGAACGCGGTTTGCCCCGAACAGCCGGCCATGAAGCAGGCGAGGCCAGTCTGCTCGACTGCGTGCACGGCGCCCTCGAATTGGGCGTGGGCTGGATCAGCGCATACGCCTTTTCCACCGAGAACTGGAAACGTTCCCCCGATGAAGTCCGATTCCTCATGGGCTTCAACCGGGATGTGATTCGTCGTCGACGTGATGAAATGCATGATCTTGGAGTACGTATCCGTTGGGCCGGGCGCCGTCCCAAATTATGGAAGAGCGTGATCGACGAACTAGAAGAAGCTGAGCGCCTCACGGCAAAAAATTCCAAGCTCACTTTAACTATGTGCGTCAATTACGGTGGTCGTGCCGAGATTGCCGATGCAGTCTCGGCAATTGCACGAGAAGTCAAGGCTGGCCTGATAAATCCCGACAAAATCGACGAGCGAACTATCGCGCGCCACCTGGATGAGCCGGATATGCCTGATGTTGATTTGTTTGTGCGTTCATCAGGCGAGCAGCGCACCAGCAACTTTCTTTTGTGGCAATCTGCCTACGCAGAAATGGTCTTCCTGGACACCCTGTGGCCAGATTTTGATCGCCGTCATTTGTGGCACGCATGTGAGATCTACGCCTCGCGTGATCGTCGATATGGCGGCGCTGTTCCCAATCCGGTGCCGAAATCATGAGTCAGGATGTGGATGCAACTCCCAAGGAAAAGCGTTGGCGAATTGGTTCTCTTGAACTCCTGATCGTCGGCCTCATTGCGCTCGTGTTGGGCCAGCA
>JBIISH010000261.1:0-3090 GCA_044341115.1 Candidatus Nanopelagicales bacterium | reverse complement strand
TTCACCATGAGCGGAGCGTCAATCAGTTTCGACTGAACATCGTCGCGCTTATCGTCGAGAACCCGGAGCGGATTAAGGACTGCGCGCTCACGGGTGGCTTCATCAAGATCCAGTGAATCAAGAAACACCGTCAGGCGCTCTCGGTAGTCGGGACGGCACACGCCGCAACCAAGAGAAGTTATGTTCAAGGTGAACTGGGTCAGCCCGAGCTTTCGGTACGCCTCATCGGCAAGTGCCACGACCTCAGCGTCTAATGCCGGGTCGTCGATTCCGATTGCCTCGATGCCCACCTGCTGCAATTGCCGGTATCTACCGTGCTGTGGTCGTTCAGCACGAAAGAAGGGACCGGCGTACCACAACTTGATGGGAAGGGCGCCCTTGTCTAGACGCTGCTCAACGACCATGCGCATTACCCCAGCCGTGCCTTCTGGTCGCAGCGACAGGGAGCGATCACCTCGATCGGTGAAGGTGTACATCTCCTTCGAAACTACGTCGGTGCTCTCCCCCACTCCGCGCACAAATAATCCGGTGTCTTCAAAGACTGCGAGTTCAACGTATTCATAACCCGCGTGCTGAGCTGGGGCGCTCAATGCCTCTCTCACCGCCAAAAATGCCGCTGAGCGTGGCGGGAAATACTCTGGAACACCCTTCGGCGCAGTGAACATCACCATGTCTATAAACCATTCCCTGGGTGGCCAAGGTTGGCGCCCGAAAGATAAGGATTCGAGTCGCGCTCCTGTCCGATTGTGGTCGCTGGACCATGACCTGGCAGCACCGAAACAAAATCGGGGGTCGAGCCAATGACTCGCTCAAGAGTTCGCATCATCGCTGCTGAATCACCGCCTGGTAGATCCGTACGGCCGATTGATCCGGCAAAGAGAACATCTCCACTGAACATGTGATCGAATTCACCATCGGCTTCGCGGAGATCAAACACTACGGATCCCTCTGTATGACCTGGTGCATGCCGCACCCGCCACACAAGACCAACAAGTTCGAGTTCATCACCGTCATTGAGGACCTGAACATCAGAGGGTTCAGTCAATTCAAGTTCGTTCTTTGTCATAGACAGCAGTTGCTCACGCGAGGCGCTAAAACTTGTCCCAGCTGGATCTGCCAGCCGGTAACGATCATCAACATGGATTGCTGCAGGAATCCCAAACCGGTCACTAATGGGTGCCACCGACCAAATGTGATCGATGTGACCATGCGTGAGCAAAACTGCCGCTGGCGCCAGAGAATGCTCCCGAACCAGCTCTAGCACTCCATCGATACTGTCCTGACCAGGATCCACGATCACGCATGGCTCGCCCGGACCGGCAGCAACCACGTAGCAGTTAGTTGCCCACGAGCCTGCGGGGAAACCGGTGATCAGCACACGAACTCCATACATTCTTCAAGCTTTGGCGGGGACACGTCAGCCTATTCCAAGCACAGCGCTTACACTCCCCTCCACCACGTGCCGACAATCGCTTTACTGCAGGAGGACTCGAGAATGGCTACGACCAAGCGCGCCAAGGAACTAGCCAGAGCCAAGTATGAGCGCCAGCAGGAGCGTCGGAACGCCGGATCTGAGGCCCGAAAGAAGCGCCAGCGGGTGATCGCACTGGTCGTCGGCGGAGTGATCGTGGTAGCGGGCCTAGCCTGGGCGGGCGTGTCCATGAGGGGCACAGACACTGTGGCTTCCCCTGCCGAAGAGGCGCTCACTGAGCCAAGCACCTTGGTTGCCGCCTGTGGCCCTGCCGGCACGCCACGACCTGACACGATTTCGTGGCCGACTGCGCCGCCAGTCCCCGACTCGGCTCCCACCACCTTGACCTTAAGCACCAACTGCGGCGACATTGTGATTGCCTTGGCAGCCGAGGCCGCGCCACAAACCGTGGCTTCTGAGGCCTTCCTTGCAGCGGAGGGTTTTTATGACGCCACCACGTGTCACCGGCTGACTACGAGCGACATTTTCGTGCTGCAGTGCGGCGATCCCAAGGGGGATGGCAAGGGCGGCCCGGGTTATTCGGTACCCGATGAGAACCTGCCAGCCGAGGGCGAGGCCAATTACCCAGCTGGGACTGTCGCAATGGCTAATGCCGGTCCAGGCACCTCAGGCTCTCAATTCTTCTTGGTCTATGAGGACACGACCTTGCCATCTGGCTACACCATCTGGGGGACAATCACTTCTGGACTGGATCTCATTCAAGAAATCGCCGCTGCCGGGGTGGAAGCGGGTGCAACAGACGGTCGTCCCGCTCAGCCGGTATTTATCGAATCTGCAACGGTCAGCTAGACCCGCGCCCATCTCGATCCGCGGGGTGCAACAATCAGCCTCGTTGCAACATCTACGCGGGTTGAACCGTTCCTCCATGCGGTTCACCAGATCAGGAAGGCACCCCATGGCTCTTTCAGGTATCCCCACTCCGGGCAGCCTTCGACCACCCGTCAGTGTCGATACCTCTAGCGCCTCAGCGTGTGGTCGGGTCTTGGAAGATGGAACGGTTTATTTGCTGGCTCCTGAAGGTGAAATTCTGGTGGGCCAGTACGCCGCTGGAACCCCGGCGGAGGGTCTTGCGTTCTTCGCCCGGAAATACCTTGATCTCACGATGGAGTTAGACCTCACGCTCACCAGACTCTCTGAAGAAAAGTCCTCAGCCGAGCAAGCATCTGTGGTCCTGCAGCGCGTTCGTGAGCAGGCAGCTGCCCGCAGCTTTGTGGGCGATGTTACAGCGCTCGACGCGAAATGTGACGCGTTGGATTCAGCTATTGCCAGCGCCCGAAGCCGCGAACAGGAGCGCAAAGCAGCGAGCAAACAAGCCGCCCTCGCTACTCGGGAGGCTCTCGTCACGGAAGCTGAGTCCCTGACCAAGTCATCCGCATGGAAGGCCACCACAGAGCGCTACACGCTCATGGTCGAGGAGTGGAAGACCATTCCTCGCGCAGACCGCGGTGCTGAGCAGGATTTGTGGAAACGTCTTAGTGCGGCCCGCACCAACTTCGACAAAAGGCGCCGCGCACATTTTGCTGAGGTTGACGTCGCTCGCAAAGAAAGCCTGACTCGAAAGCGTGAATTGATTGCAGCCGCCGAGGCACTCAAGGACT
>JBIISH010000260.1:0-3092 GCA_044341115.1 Candidatus Nanopelagicales bacterium | reverse complement strand
GGCTCGAGCAGCAACTGGTCCAGCATGTGGAAGGTGGATCATTGACGGTCAACGGAGATACCTTCGAGGAACTAATTGCGACCGTTCCGGCTGTACCGGACCCTTCCAATGACACAGGCTTTGGATATCCCGACAGTGCTCTCTTCACTGACACTGCACAAACGTTGTTCAATATCCGCCGAACGGTCAACGCGGGTACCTACACATGGTTCAAGGATCCAGTCGATGGAAAGCTCTACACGGCTGTCTCCTCGGGGTACTTCCTTGACCCGCAGGCGGGTTACACCTACAAGGTGCCATTAGCCGACGTTGCAGGCGCTGAAACCTACGCACTCATGGAGCAGGGGTTATCTGAAACTGTTCAAGAACCCGCCTACACCGATGCTTTCGGATCATGGATCTCGGCGTACACGCCACTCCTCAACTCAGCGGGTGAACGAGTTGGTGGTATCGGTCAGGACTTTCCGCTCACCTATGTTGATGAAGTGCGCTCCCAAGCGGTGCGACAGGTGCTTCCCGTCCTTATCGTCTCCTTCGTTGTGTTGGTTGGGTTGGTGCTTTTGTTCTCCGCGGGAATTGTCCGCCCGATCAAGCGTTTGACGGCGGTGGCTGCTCGGATCTCCGATGGTGAGTACAACCTTGATCTCTCGTCAATGACGCGGGTGCGCTTCCGAGATGAGATGTACACCCTTGCCAACGCGGTCGGTGTCATGGCCAGCAAGATCGCACAACGTGAGCAATCCTTGAAGCAAGAGGTCACACGCTTGAAGGTGGAGATTGATGACGCACGCCGAACCGAAGCGGTCAAGCAGATCACTGAGAGCGAAGAGTTCAATGACCTCGCAGCTAAGGCTGCCGAAATGCGTCGACGCATGACAGAGGGTCGGGACAAGTGATCGGTCACCACCAAGGTGACATACCAGGCGTCAAAGGACTGTCATTCATTGATGTTTTACCAGGAGCATCGGAACAAGATCGCGATGCGCTGATCGCGGTTCATCTTGAGAATTTCGGTACGACCTATCCGCACGCCGCGGTTGATATTGAGAGAACGTGGTCCGAGGGGTCGGCTGAATCCGACATCATCGAGCATCAGTGGCTATTGATGCTGTCGGGAAATCCAGTGGGGGAGTATATTTTTCATACAAACATGCGGCGACGAATTGTGGCGCGACAGTTCTTGTCGGTGAACCGTGCGGCCCGTGCTAATTTGCCCTCAGGGTGGCTTCCAGCACTTATTGAAGCGTTGACTGAGTGCGCGAACCGGGACATTGAATACAGTGTCAGAGAGGGAAACCAACCAGAGGGCAGACAGCTAATTGCCATGATGAGTGAGGTCAAGCCAAATCACTTGGCTCGCTGGAGGCGCCTTAAACACTTCTCACCAAATATTGATTATCGCGAGCCCGTTCATGGCAATCATTGGGCAGAGTTCGGGGAACCAACCTTCATTTCGATGTCACCCAACATCCTGCGACTGCCAGCCGGCAATGATGTGCCATTGAGTGTCATCACAACCGAAGGTGTGTCTGCTTTCCTTTTGGATTATTACCGGCTTCCGGCCTCCAACGAGGTCGTTGTGGAGATTCTCGAGAATTGCCAACGGCTTCAGGGAGATCAGTAGCCCGAATACGTCCTATCCCTTTTGTGGCTTATTTTTGCGAAGTTCATCAGCTTGGGCTTTTATCCGTTGGAAATGTTCTGATTCGGTGATCTCGTCAACGGACTCGGCCAATTTGGTGCGGTCAATAACCACGGTAAGTTTTGCGACCTGCTCGCGCAGTTTGCGTTCCCTCTCCACCAGCTCATTACCCATTCGCTGGAAAGTGCGAGCGAGTTCACCGACCTCGTCACTGCGCTTCGCTGCCCGATCAAGTGAGGTGGGATCGAATGTGTCATTGGAGAGGTCTACGGCCGCTTTGGTGATGTCTTCAACAGGCCGCACAAGCCGCCGGCTGAGCAGAAGCCCGGCGCCCAGACCAAGAACGAGAATGGCCAGACTCATGAGTAACTGTTGAATCGCAATAGTTCGGCCTGGGCCGGCTAGTTCAGCTTGAGGAACCGCCGACACAAGAATCCAGCCGAGTTCGGGGATTGTGGAAGTCTGCATAACCCAGTCTTCAGAAGTATCGTTACGCAACGTGGCAGGCACAACAGTTTCGACCAAAGAATCACCAGGGGGAGGCGCAGTCATTGCGAGAGTGGCATTTATTTGCTGTCCGGCAGGTGTTTTGGAAAATTGATCGAGTGCCTTTGCTCCTTCAGGTGAGACAATAAGTTGTCCCTCTTGATTCAAAATATAGAACATGCTGTCTTCGGAAAAACTCACTTGGCTCAATGATGTGGAGAGTTCGTTCTTGACAGCTTCCAATCTCTGCGCAGCAGCAGCCTCGATGTCATCGACGTACACTCCTGTTCCGATAATCCAATCCCACGGTTTGTAGTGAAAGACGAAGCCGAGTTTGGGCACGGATTCAGTCGCATTGAGGCGCACCCATTTGTAGTCGACATAGCCACTACCTTCATTCAGTGCGACTTCGCGGAGCTCGCGCAGTACGTATTTCCCGTCGGCATCCTGCAAGTCGATGAGGTTCCTGCCCTGGAATTTGGCATCGGGGTGCGAGATCGCTGTCATGGACCGGTCGTAGGTGAAAAAGTAATCGTCATTGGCGAACCGGACATCTTTGAGAAGTTGTAGTGAATTTTCCTGCGCCGCCTCCACTGTGATCTCACCCGAGTCGGCCATCGACCGGATCTGATCCAATGTGGTTGCCAGAGGAGCGGCAATGTCACGAAGGCCATCGCGTCGGGCATCGAGTTCAGCTTGGCGGAAAGCTTCCACGCTGTTGTATTGCAGATCGATGGTGCTCTCCACTGATGAATGCACGTTGACCATGGACTGGGAGACTTCTGAATATAGGGCATCTTGAACGGAGCGCACAGCAAAAGTGGTGGTCAGAATCGCCGAGATGGCAAGAAGACCAGCAATGAGCATTGCAAGGCGATACGTGAGAGTGGACCACCTGCGTGGAGAGTCTGGTGCACTGAGCATGGTTTCCTCTTTACCTAGTAGCGGTAGTCACTGCACCATT
>JBIISH010000259.1:0-3097 GCA_044341115.1 Candidatus Nanopelagicales bacterium | reverse complement strand
GAAGTGACCGCGACTCTTCAATATCGGAATTAGCTATAACGTCAATGACCCGACGGGCTAGATCCCTTCGCATCGCCGGCACTTTCGCATCGAAATGCTTGGGAATCCGTAGTTTTGCGAAAGCCTCAATCGGGCGATCAGCGTCGATAGAGCTAATTCTGCGAACCTGGCGTTCTGAAGTGAGAACCAGTGGGCGCGGTTCGGCAGCGGCGTTACCGTGGGATTGCGCGATCACCACGGCTGGGCCCGCAAATTTACCTCGCGGAATATTGATCACATCACCTGGCCGTAGGTTGCGAAGTGCCATGGATACCGCTTCTCGATTACGGAGCTGACCTTTCTTTGAACCGGACTTCTCCAGACGGGATAACTCCTCCCGCAATTGCGAGTACTCCACGAAGTCGCCCAAATGGCAATCCATGGACTCTTTTAAACCAGCAAGGGAGTCTTCGTATCGCTTAACTTCGCGGTTGAGATGGACCACGGACTTGTCTGCTTGGAATTGCGCGAAGGATGTTTCCAAAAGTTCGCGGGCAGGCACCATGCCTAGGGTCTGCACTAAGTGAACGGCCATGTTGTATGAGGGTTTGAAGCTCGAACGCAAGGGATACGTCCGAGTTGAGGCCAAGCCGGCGACTGCTGCAGGATCGATCCCAGGTTGCCACAGCACAACGGCATGGCCCTCAACGTCAATTCCTCGCCGACCAGCTCGACCGGTGAGCTGCGTGTATTCGCCGGGACTGAGATCGACGTGGGTCTCTCCGTTGTACTTCACAAGGCGCTCAAGAACGACGCTTCTCGCCGGCATGTTGATTCCAAGGGCCAAGGTTTCAGTGGCGAAGACCACCTTTAACAGACCACGTTGGAAGAGTGTTTCTACCGTTTCTTTGAACTGAGGGAGCATCCCCGCATGGTGAGCCCCAATTCCTCTGCTAAGGCCGTCATGCCAATCCGAAAAGCCGAGTGCGGCTAAATCCTCATCGGGCAGGCCAACAATTGAATTGAAGACAACCGCATCAATCTGACGCTGTTCAGCAGGAGAGGTGAGCCGTAGCCCAGCTCGTAAACATTGCTCCACGGCATCGTCACAGCCCGCTCGGCTAAACAGGAAGTAGATCGCTGGAAGCAGATCGGCCCGACTGAGACGCTCGACTGCATCAGATCGCCATGGAGTCAGATCACTGCGACCTCTGCCTGACCCGCGCGCGGGACCGCGCGACCTTCCACGACTCCCATCACGATGACCACGCTCTTCTCGACGAGCGAGCGAAATCAGTTCAGGGTTGACGACGTCACGGCCGTCATCGACGAAAAGGTCATACAGCGTTTTGCCCGCCATGACGTGCTGCCATAGGGGCACCGGGCGGGTTTCTTCGACAACAATTTCCGTCGAACCGCGAACCTCTGCAAGCCAAGCCCCGAACTCTTCAGCATTACTCACGGTGGCACTCAGGGCTGCGACCACTACGTGCATGGGTAGGTGAATGATCACCTCTTCCCATACGGCTCCGCGAAACCGATCACCTAGGTAGTGCACTTCATCCATCACCACGTAGCCGAGGGAGTCAAGCGTTGATGATTTTGCATACAACATATTGCGAAGAACCTCGGTAGTCATCACAACCACGGGCGCTTCGCTGTTGATGTTGGTGTCACCGGTGAGAAGGCCAACGCTTTCTGATCCATAGCGATCGACTAACTCGGCAAATTTCTGATTAGAGAGCGCCTTGATCGGAGTGGTGTAAAAGCACTTCTGACCCGAATCCAAAGCCAGGTGAACAGCGAACTCCCCCACAACTGTTTTGCCGGCTCCCGTGGGAGCCGCCACCAGCACTGAAGAACCGGAAGCGAGGATTTCGCAGGAACGTCTCTGGAAATCGTCTAGAGGAAACTCGTAGAGTCGGGCAAAAGCCGCCACTTCCTTAACGTGTCTGGCTGTACGTCCCTTGGCGGCCGCGTATCTCTCTGCCGGCGTTGTCACGAGCTCAGACTACCGAGAGCAAGACCCTAGACAGTGCATGCCGGCAGGACGCGCAACCTACGAGGGAGAACGCTGATGGTGGCTGGTAACTGGCCCATTCGCTCGCCATCGGCGTAGCACACAATTGATGGCCCGGAAATGGTGACAGCACTGCTGCGCAGCCCAATGACCCGCGAATCCAACATGTGCCGACCTGAGAAGACCAGCGGAAAGAGTCGAACCAGAGTCCGCCTCGAAACGGAGCCGATGATCGTGATGTCTAACTCGCCATCGAAAACCGAGGCTTCGGGGCAGATGCGCATGCCACGCCCATACATTCCCGAATTTCCCACAGCAACCAAAAGCGCAGACGTCTCGATCTGCTCCTGGGAATCCTTGATCACATAGGTGTAGGGGATGCAACGCGGCAGCTCCACCAGAGTCGACATGATGTAGCGAATAGCACCCGGGATTCTCCGCAATTGATGGGCGCGCTCGTTCACGAGAGTGTCAAAACCGGTGGAGAGCACGGTGAGAAATAGACATGTGGAGCCATCCCCAAATTCCGCCCTACCCACATCAATCGCCGGCAAATCGTGGTCAGAGTGTGCACCCCCTCCAGGCACTAGAGCAGCGAGTAACCAGGAGGCAATCGAGTCATGACGAAGATGTGGGTGACCCAAGAAGCGAGCGGCATCGTTCCCCGTACCAGCCGCGGCGATCGCCAAAGCGGCTGTGCCATCGATCATTCCTTGAACCACGGAGTTAACAGTGCCATCACCACCCACAGCGACGATCAGATCCACAGCCTTCGAGTAATCACAAGCTGCACTAGTGCCATTTTGAGACGATTCCGTGAAGATGACTGAAACTGCAACACCTGAACTCGCTAGAGCATCAGCAATGCTGCGAATGCGATGCGCATTGCGTCCTTGCTCACACTGACTATTCGCAATGATGGCAATCGATCTGGTCATCGCTAGTCCTGGTCAAGGGGTGAGATCTCATCGTCGTCGAGTTGCGTGAAATCTTGATCCTGAGGTGATTTGCGCGCGCGCCGCTTGTCATTCAGAAGAGAGATTCCCACCGCGATCATCATCAGGAGCAGGATCGGTGCAGCAAGAAGCACCAAGTTAA
>JBIISH010000258.1:0-3105 GCA_044341115.1 Candidatus Nanopelagicales bacterium | reverse complement strand
GGGGGCCTGGGCCATGTTCAAGGTGCCCGACGTTGTCGAGTTGCGGACGGTCACGGGCGGGAACGGTGCTCCCGTTTCGCAGTTCACAAAATTAGTGAAAGTTGCAGGGCTTGGTGCGTTGATGTATTCGAGAGGAGAAACACCGGCTTCAAGGGCGGCGGCGAGTGCGAAGATTTTAAAGGTTGATCCGGCCTGCATTCCGATGGTGCCACCCATGCTGCGATCCACGTTGTAGTTATAGGTGGTGTTCCCTCGGCCTTGCGTTCCCCAGTCGCGGTTCTGCGTCATGACCACAACGTTGCCGGTGCCCGGCTCGACCATGGAGATCGCAGCGGCTTTTCCACTCGGGTCATTCTTCGGAATGTAGTTGTTGACGATTGCCGTAGCGGATTGTTGCGCTGGAGCATCCAGTGTGGTGCGAATGGTGTAGCCACCGCGTCGCAAAAACGCTTCGCGCTCTTCTGGGGTTGCCCCGAAAGTTTCGTCAGTTCGGATTGTTTGAACGACGTAGTCGCAGAAGAACGGTGCATAGGACGTTGTGCAGCCGTTGGCGACTGCTGTGGGCTGCAGAACAGCAGCCATGGGAACTTCCGAGGCGATGTTTGCTTGGTCCGTAGTGATGAACCCCGCGGCTGCCATTCGGCGCATCACAGTGTTCCGGCGTTCCTCCGATAAATCCGGGTTACGCAGAGGGTCGTAAGCGACCGGCCGCTGCACGATGCCGGCGAGGGTGGCCGCTTCGGTGAGATTGAGTTCGGAGGCGGGTTTGGAGAAGTAACGGCGAGCGGCGGCCTCGACTCCGTAAGCGCCAGAGCCGAAGTAGGCGATGTTCAAATACCGTTCGAGGATCTGCTCCTTGGAGAAGCGCTTCTCAAGGGCGAGCGCGAGCCGCACCTCACGCAGTTTTCGTGTGGAGTTATCTCCCCGGGCCGCCTCGAGATCCGCGGCGCTTGTCGCTTGGTTCACCAGAACGTTCTTGACGTACTGCATGGTGAGCGTTGAGGCGCCCTGTTCGATCCCGCCAGCAGCCGTATTTCGAGCGAGTGCTCTCACAATGCCCCGAGCGTCGACACCGTTGTGCTCGAGGAAGCGGGCATCCTCGACGGCCACCACGGCTTGGCGCATGATCGGCGAGATCGCGCTGAGCGGGGCCTCGATCCGGTTTTGGTAGTACAGGGTGGCAAGGACCGACCCGTCCGAGGCCAGAATCACCGTGCGCTCTGGCAGGGGAGGGGTGGCCAACTCAGCAGGCAACGACTCGAACTCCTCGATGACACCCCGCACCGCGATCCCGGACCCGCCCACGAAGGGCGCTGCCATGGCGGCCACGAGGGCCCCTGCGAGCACGGCTACGACCAGCAGGCCAGCCAGGCGACCCACGACCCCCAGGGGGCCTGAGCGCCCTGACGGGCTGCGGGAAGAGGATGCCATGTTCATCAGACGCCCAGCGTAGGTCGACAAGTTCCCCTATTTCGTCAGGCAGCGCCCTTTGCCGGTGGGTCCGACACAGATTGAGTCAATTTCGTTAGTCGCAACCTATTGACTCAGGTTCAGCCCACGGTCATAGTTCATCCACCTGCAGGTGTTCAGCACACATACAGAGGGGTTCATGCACTAATGACGATTGATACCGCTTGGGCCGCCCAGGCTGCTTGCCGCACCACTGATCCAGACACCCTCTTCGTCCAAGGTGCCGCCCAAAATCGGGTGAAGGCCATCTGCCTCGGTTGCGAGGTGCGCACGGAGTGCTTGGCCGATGCCCTTGATAACCGCGTTGAGTTTGGGGTGTGGGGCGGTATGACCGAGCGGGAACGTCGTGCTCTTCTGCGTCGTCGCCCAAATGTCACGTCGTGGCGCAACCTGCTCGAGACTGCTCAGACCGAGTACGAGCGGCAGCACTTGCTTACCGCATCAGACCGCGCAAGCTAGTTATCTCGGGCGGCCAATAGGTCGCCGATCTCGTTGAGCCCCGCAAGATCGTGCACGTCTTCAGCAAGGGCTGGAACCGTGGCGATCGCCACTCCTGGATGCGCCGAAGTAAATCGCTGCGCCAGATGACTTTGTCTGGTCCACGTGCGCATCCGTTGAGCGTGCAGGTCAAGCAAGTCAGCGGTCAATCGGGAATCAGGAACGTCGTCGCGCTCGCGGAGTCGCTCTGCTGCCGCCATCGCCTGCTCACTGCTCAGTGAAGTAGCAGAAATAGGTTGCACGCGGTTGAGCACAAGACCTGCCAACGGCATCGCGTCGTGGCGCAACCGCTCCACAAAGTAGGAAGCCTCGCGGAGGGCATCGGGCTCTGGGGCGGCAATCACGATGAACGACGTTCCCTGATCCTGGAGGAGTGTGTAGGTGACCTCAGCCCGCTCGCGGAAGCCGCCGAACGTAGAGTCGATGGCAGCGACAAAAGTGCCAACATCGTTGAGCACCTGCGCGCCAAGAATCTTGGAAAGCACTCCGGTAAAAATTCCGAACCCCATCGCGGCCAACTTGCCGATTCCGCGGCCCGCCCCGCGTGCTGGTGCGGTGAGGATGCGAATGAACCGACCGTCGAGGAACGAGCCAAGGCGGGCGGGAGCGTCAAGAAAGTCGAGAGCACTGCGCGATGGCGGTGTGTCAACAATGATCAAATCCCACAGGCCCTCATCATCAGCCTGGCTGCGCAGTTGGCCCAACTTTTCCATCGCCATGTATTCCTGCGTGCCGGCAAATGAAGAACTCAGCGCTTGATAAAACGGGTTCGACAAAATTTGGGCTGCACGGTCAGCATCGGCATGCGCCTCAACCACTTCATCGAAGGTGCGCTTCATATCAAGCATCATGGCGTGCAGCGACCCGGTTCCGATCTCAGTAGTTCTGCCAACTCCTGCGACCAAGCGCGGCGTGTTATCGAGGCTATTGAGTCCCATTGCCTGCGCTAATCGGCGAGCCGGATCGATCGTGAGAACGCATACCGACCTGCCGAGTTCAGCAGCACGCACACCGAGGGCCGCAGCGGTGGTTGTTTTACCAACGCCTCCTGAGCCGGTGCACACGATGATTCGCTTGCTTGGGTCGATGAGGAGTGCATCAATATCGAGATGGGGTGCGGTAACGAGGGGAGTCATC
>JBIISH010000029.1:0-11077 GCA_044341115.1 Candidatus Nanopelagicales bacterium | reverse complement strand
CGTCAAAGGCCTCAATGCGCTGTAACAGGTACGCAACTTCCAAGTTCGCGTATCTATCTCGCGCATCGGAAACATCCGAGCGCTTACCAAATACGGCATCGGCCTCATCAAAGAGCAGCACTCCGTCCAGATTCTCTGCCTCAGCGAAAACGCGCTCGAGATTCTTTTCCGTCTCTCCGATGTACTTGTCTACGACACTTGCCAAATTGACATGGAAAAGAGGTGTTCCCAACTCACCGGCCAGTGCCTCCGCCGCCATAGTTTTTCCGGTTCCTGACTCCCCCGCCAGCAGCGCAGTAATGCCTCTTCCCCTGAGGCCCCCAGGTCTCATGCCCCACTCGTCGATCACTGTGGGGCGAAGGCGGACGCGATCAAGAAGATGGTCAAGTTCTGCCCGAACGCGGGCAGGGAGGATGACATCATCAAGCAAGAACTCGGGCTGGGTTTGGCGGGCAAAGCTGCCCGACGCACGCGTTTGATGAAAAGGGAGGTCTCCCCGTTCAATACGCGCACGGATCTGCTCAGGCTCTAGTCGCTGTAACAAGTCCTTCAAACCTCGAGGTGGGGCTTCAGCACCAAGTGCTGTCCACCACTGAGATCGGAACCGCTCAGGGGCAGAAGGCAGTTCAACAATTGCGCACCGAATATCAGCCAAGACAACTTTGCCAGCCGTGAGAACCATGGTTGGTACGTGGAATCTGTGGCTTGAAGTAACGTCTTCGGCTGCTTTTTCAGCCGACACAGCGCGGTCATCAATGAGCAGAGGAATACCTGCGAGGGTTGCTTCAGCGAAAGCTGCGGCCACGCAGGATCGTCGCTCGTCGGAGTCTTTAGGAAGAAGCGCACCGTCTAGGAGCAGAATTTCTCCTGCCTGCGCGGTTAGCTCACCGACGACACGACTCAGTGCGCCCGAGCCAGGGTGCGAGCGCACCACGGGGATGAGGTCGGGCGCCTCACCAAAATTGGTCATGGGAGGTAGGGCTGGCTCCGTGGGAAGCAGCTCGAGAGAGACATCCGGGGCACTAACTCGAGTGAGATAACGTGCCACTTCAGGAGCGAAGTGCGTGTCTCCCAGTAGGTATCGAACAACTCGCTCCGAAACGTGCAGGGTGCGCGATGGGAAGGGCTGGTTCTCCCTGCGCACCTGCAAAATGCCAAGGGCGCATAAGCGAGAATCCAGGTCAAAAAGGGCTCTATTCCTGGGATCAGATGGATCTGCACCGATGAGTCGCAGGGTCGTTGTGATTGAAGGTCCACGCGTTTCGGATTCATTGTTCAGCACGATAAAGAAGTGTTCGAAGCGAGGATCGAGAGCCGGCGAGGCCGCCAGGAGAATCACGCTGAGTTCACGGTCTGATAAGCCAACGCGCTCAGCCCAGGAATAGAGCGAGGGAGGGAAGTCAGCCGAGTTCAAGGTGACGTCCTCAAGTTCCACTGGAGTCAGGCGCGCGTCTCGAACGATGAGATCGTGAGGGAGGTAGGTGCCGCGATGATCATCAGGGACATCGCCATCGAAGCGAGAGGACTCAACAGCGCGAGCAACCCGTTCTCCCAGAACCGCTAGGGCCTTAGCCATTGACTCGGCCGATGACACCACCACCTTGACGCGAGCCTGGCTCACGGAGTGGCCTCTCGCGTTCGGGTGCGCAGACCTTTGTCTGGATTCTTCGGGTCGCGCCCCAAAACCTGTTCAGACGTTGGGTTTCGCGTGTTACTGACGTCGATCTTCGGAGGCAAGGTCTGAGGCGGTCCAGCAGGTTCAGGGACACCAGCTGCGATCGGGAGCGTGACGACAACAGAAATTATGGGATGGAAGTCTGATCCCATCGCCGACCACAATTCGGTCGCAAAACGATCAGAAAAGATCTTTCCGCCTACTCGCATATTGAGTATGTGGCCCTCATTCAAAAAATCCGTGAGCGCCTGCGTGCAAAACTGACTGGGGACGTAGTCGTAGCGATTCAATGCGGTGAGCGCCAAGCCCAGCAGAACGAAATCATCCTCAGGACGATTTGTCCACGCTGTGAGGGTAAATGTCACCTCGTAAAAGCGAAATGGCTGACGGTAATACTCAACGACGCCCTCAGCGTCAGTCTGATCCAGCAGCGTCGTTGTTCGACGCCCAAGGTCTTCTCGAATGTCGGCGAGGAAAAGATTGAAGGTGGGCGAGGTGCGTGCTGCGGCCCAATCCTTCTTGGGAGCGTCAAAGGAGACAGCGGGGGCTACACCCTCGATCTGCTCAGACTCGAGAATGGCGGCCACAGCGCGCGCCACATCAGCGATCACCGTTCCTCCTTGGGGAAGTAGAACCTCCGAACTATCTCAGACGCCAGTAGCAAACCTCGTCCGCCACGCCTCAACAGTCACTTGTTTCACACTGTTCACATGCGGTGTAGAGCGTTTTGTCGGTTTTAAGGTAAAAAATGATTTTTGTCCAAAATTCTGAGGGTGTTGCCATGCCGATTCACCGCTTTACGTACCCGACGACCTCGACGATCACTTTCCCGGGGACAGATGAGGCGAGGGCAACTAGCCCCTCTCGGCCGATATCAGCGATCACGACGCTGGTGTCACGGCCCGAAGATGGAATTGGGGCTGAACGGGTGCCCAGATCAGCACCCCCAACCGGGTAAGCAGCAAACCTGCCCTCTTGACCGCGGCCTACGGTCGTGACCCGCAAGATCACCGCCGTCACATTCTTCTTCTTCTTGGGTACCGATCCGACACCTCGCACTTTGACGGTGATTACTTCTCCTGGTGTGAAACGACCCTTGTGCAATGTGACGGGGATGGACCCGATGGCCGGATAGATACTGTTGTCTAGCGAATATCCCAAAACATCAATTCGCACCTGCATCGACGATTTCCGTGCGCTCATTTGTACCGTTCCCGAGGAAACGGGAACCGAGACCACCGATGTGTTTGCTTTGGACTTCGGTACACGAAGGGAAACCCTTGCGGCCCGCGATGACATGAGACCGACCCGCAGGCGAGCTTGCGACTTGGCTCCCCGAGTGGTCACGCTCACCAGAGCAGATGTCGCATTCTCTGGAATTGATTCGAGCAAGACTGTGCGTATCTCGCGAGGACGTAGTGAACCTCCGAGTAGGGTCTGATATCCCGTCTCGGCGCCAATAGCCATAAAAAGATCTTCATCGGGTCCAGGTTGCGCAATGGCGGGAGGTCTCTCTGTCATGGCTGGCTCATCCAAGGGAGCCTCTGGCGGTGGTGGGGCCAAGGGATCGCTTTGGATCGGCGCACCCGTGGGATCAAGCCCCGTTGCACCCAATCGGGTGAGGGAAATGTGGATGTGGTTTCGGTGGCAGTAGTTGTCGTACTTCGCATCATTCTTTGAGAAGCACCCTTTCAATTCCTGCCAGCCCCGTTCGATTCCGAATCCGCGCCAGATTCGATCGTGCCATCCGATATACATCACGCCCAGCTGTAATGCATGCCCGTACGGCCGACCATTTTGATCAGGCCCCAGAAGCCAATTCAGGAACGCTTCAGCGTTGGCGCGCTGTTGCTTGTCTCGTACCGAGACCATCCAGTCAACCGCGCGACCCTCCTTATGTTCACTTGTTCCACCCACATTGCAGTTACGCGGAATCCAGATGGTCTGATCTCCACCGTAGGTGGACCTGATGATTCGCTCGATGCGAAGGGCACCAGGTTTCAGCGACGGATCGCACGTCGTCTGTGGCTCGTACATGATGACCGGGTTCACCTCTGGCGGCAACGGCAATAAGGGGGGTGGCATCGGCGCCAGTGGCAATCCATCGCCTGGAACCGGAGCGCCGGCCACAACTCCCGTCCAGTTAGTGGGCACCCAATTCGCGCTAGTCACTGCCTGAGCGTTGAGAGACAGACCGCCGATAAGGGCTAGCGCAAGGGCCACTACGAGTGAAGGCATGGCAAAGCCGCGGCGGGGAAGCACAGCCCTACTGTGACAGGTCGTTGACCCATGAGGGGGTAGTGGCGCTCGCGTGGCTGAAACTTTTTTCGGTATGCCGGCCAGTCACGACGGTTGATCAGTGACCCGTAAGGCCAAGGAGAGTGCGAAAAAAGTGGAGCTGAGGGGACTCGAACCCCTGACCCCCTGCATGCCATGCAGGTGCGCTACCAGCTGCGCCACAGCCCCGATGCGCTTTTCGCGCGGGAGAGGGAAGCATATCGCTCACCTCATGGCTAACTGATCAGCGGTCATCTGCCAAGGCGGGCGCCGGCAGCGAGCCAGCGTTGTACTCCTGAAGACGCCATGCGGGGCCGTATTCGGTGGCGTTCTCGGTCAGCACAGACCATGCGCAGTTGCTCAACACCCCGAGGCACGCCCAGGAATCTGTGGGCAACTCCAAGAGGGCACCGATCGCCGCTCGGGCCGCACCGCCGTGGGTCACCACCACCAGTGTGCCCCCAGCAGGGACATCTTCCAGCGCCGTTCCGATTGCCCGAACCATGCGATCGGCAACCTCGATGCGGGTCTCCCCGCCGCCGGGGCGCACATCAGACATAGCCGACCAACGGGCCAGCTCATCAAAGTGCCGCGCGAGCAGGGTCGGGCGATCCAGCCCTTCCCAATCCCCTGCGAAAGTTTCACGAAGGTCTGCATTCTCGGTCACGGGCAGGCCCGATCTGATCGCTAATTGCTCTGCAGTGACTCGAGCACGCAACAGATCTGAGGAGATGATGAGATCCGGGTGCAGGAGCACAAGCTGTTCTGCTGCCCGCACCGCCTGCTCAAGACCCACCTCGTCCAGTGGAATATCTGTTTGACCTTGAAAGCGTTGTTGCGCGTTCCATTCAGTGCGGCCATGGCGCCACAAAACAATACTGCGGGAACTTGACGAAGCCCTTTTGCTCATGACTGGTGGATACGCACTTCTTCAGGCAGAGCAATCATCGGGCAGTCCTTCCACAGCCGCTCAATTGCGTAGTGGATGCGCTCGTCCGCTAATTGCACATGGACCACCACGTCACCGAAGTCGATCAGCACCCATTTGTTCTCGGGCTGACCCTCTCGCCGCAGTGGCTTCGAGCCCAATTCGCGGAGACGATCTTCTACAGCGTCAACCACAGCATTAACTTGTCGTTCGTTCGCCGCACTGCACATCACGAATACATCCGTGATGACTAGCTGCTCGCTGACATCAATTGCAATGATGTCAGTGGCGAGCTTGTCTGCTGCTGCCTCTGCTGCTGCGATGGCTAGCGATACTGCTTCATCCGATGCCGGCATGAGCCTGCTTTCCGCTGGTTGATTGATAGAGCTCGAATTTTGCGATTAAGTGTTCAACAGCATCCGGCACTAAGTAGGTAATCGGGGCACCAGTTGCCACCCGCGATCTGATGTCGGTACTGGAAATTGCTAGCGCCGGGATCTCCACCAGACTAAACCCACCTTCGGGAAGGCCCGGATCGATGAGTACATGCCCTGGCCGAGTCACACCAATGAGGTGCACATTCTCAAGTAGGTGCTGCGGGTCCCGCCAACTATTCACCCCGGCCAGGGCATCGGCACCAGTGATGAAAAACCATTCGGCGGTGTCATGGGGCTGGGTCAATGAGAATGCTGTCTGAAGATCAGCGATGGTGTCGACGGTGTAGGTGGGACCTGGCCGTTCGATATCGACTCGACTCACCTCGAAACGCGGATCGTTCGCGGTGGCCGCCACGGCCATGAGGTAGCGCTCTTCTCCCCCGGCTGGGGTGTGCTCGGCTTTATGCCACGGTTCCCCTGCAGGAGTGAAAATGATTGAGTCAAGTGAGAATCGGTATGCAACTTCAGAGGCTGCAACGAGGTGGCCATGATGGATCGGGTCAAAAGTGCCGCCCATTACCCCGATGCGCAGGTGCATGCAGGATCGATCAGCGGTCGACGTTGATCATCACGGTGATGATGAGTAGTCCGACGAGGGCGGCGAAGCCAAAAGCGCCAAAAACGTAAGGGGATACAACATCGCCGCCGCCAGATGCCTCACTCGCGAGAACCGAAGCAACAACTCCGCTCATGGTTTTTTGCCCTTCTCTTTAATTGACTTCTTAGGATCTTATGTGACCATCACCGGTCACCACATAGGTGGTGGTGGTGAGTTCGGTGAGCCCCATGGGGCCGCGCGCGTGCAGTTTTTGAGTCGAGATGCCGATCTCGGCACCAAATCCAAATTCCCCACCGTCGGTGAACCGCGTCGAGGCATTCACCATGACGGCTGCTGAGTCGATATTGGCAACAAAGTAGGCGGCCGCCGACTGGCTGTCGGTGACGATGGCTTCGGTATGCCCGGATGACCATGTTTGGATGTGGGAGATCGCATCGTCGATCGTGTCGACAACGCCGGCGGCGAGATCGAGCGAGTAGTACTCAGCAGCCCAATCCTCGTCTGTGACTGGCGCAAAGCCAATGCCCGAAGAAGAAGCATGGAGAGCAAAGCGATCATCACCGTGGATCGTTACCCCGGCAGCCTTGAGTGCATCGAGCATGCGAGGCAGAAATTCATCAGCAATATCACGGTGCACGAGGAGTGTCTCGGCGGCATTGCACACACTCACCCGCTGCGCTTTGCTGTTCAGCACAATGCTGATCGCCTTCGTGATGTCTGCATCGCGATCGACGTATACATGGCAATTTCCCACACCGGTTTCGATGACCGGGACCGTGGAGTTTTCAACGACGCTTCGAATCAAGGATTCACCACCCCGCGGGATGAGCACATCAACCAGACCGCGAGCAGTCATTAAGTGCTTCACCGAATCGTGGGTGTCGCCAGGTACAAGTTGCACGCAATCAGCCGGCACTCCCACGCTGACCAGTGCGGCACGCATCACGTCAGCCAAGACGGCATTTGATGATGCGGCAGATGAAGACCCGCGCAAGAGAGCAGCGTTGCCACTCTTTAGGCACAACGCAGCTGCGTCGACCGTGACGTTGGGACGGGCCTCGTAGATCATCCCGACCACTCCGAGGGGCACCCGCACCTGACGAACCTGCAGGCCATTGGGCAGGGTGTAACCGCGCACCACTTCACCTACCGGATCGGGCAGGGCGGCAACCTCGCGCACCGCTTGCGCGATCGCCGCAATCCGCGGGGCATCAAGGGTGAGCCGATCGATCAGCGCAGGCGAGGTGCCATTCGCAATTGCCCGTTCGATGTCTGAACGGTTTTCCAGAGTTATCGCATCCGTCGCCGCAACAAGTGCATCAGCGATTGCGAGCAGGGCGTTGTCTTTGGCTTCCCGGGTCACAACCCGTAGGGCGCGGGCAGCGGTTCTTGCTCGCCGAGCGCAGTCGTGCACCAGAACCCGTTCGTCTACCACCGTGTCAGCAACCATGGGGATGAGCCTACGCTGAGATAGCTGTCTCGACCTGCCCGACCACAAGACCCAAAACCTGTGAGAGCTCGCCGTGAATGCGGATGGTGGCCAGATCATCAGCCTTGGTTTCTCCGTCGTTCACTATTGCTACGGGAATCCCCCGCGCCGAAGCCCGCATCACAAACCTGCGCCCGGAATAGACCTGGAGGCTGGAGCCAAGCACCATGAGCGCTGTGGCCGACTCCGTGAGGTCGAAAGCAGCTGCCACTCGATCGGTCGGCACCTGCTCCCCGAAATAGACCACATCAGGCTTCAAAACTCCACCGCACGATGCGCAATCCACCACAACAAACTCATCGAGTTGGTCCTCAGGAACATCAACATCGCCGTCGGGATTAATGGCGGTAGCAACCGCCCGCCAATTCAGATTCGCGGCTCGGATGCGGTCGTGAACATCCACCCGGGGAACGACCACACCACAATCAAGACACACCACCCGGTCTAAGCGCCCATGGAGATCGATCGCGCACACTGAACCGGCCTCTGAATGCAAACCGTCGACGTTCTGGGTTATCACGCCGGAAACGAATCCAGCACGCTCGAGCACAGCAACAGCCAGGTGGCCCGGGTTGGGCTTGGCATTTTCGATCTGCCGCCAACCGAGGAATCCGCGCGCCCAGTACCTACGCCGCGCAATCGGATCCCTCGTGAATGTCTGGAACGTCATGGGCGCGTGTTTACGCATCGCAGCCCCGCTGGGCCCGCGGTAGTCAGGGATCCCCGACTGCGTCGAAATTCCGGCACCACTGAGCACTGCAACGCCACCGTTGGCAACCATGGCAGAGAGTTCACCCAGTTCAGGACTCAGATCGCTCGGCACATGAGGACGGTACTCGTCAAAGCGGGAGTACGCGCCCGATGCCCACCAGGCCGGGCTGGTCGTGGCCGTAGCGGCCGCGGCGGCGGAAGGTCTCTTGATCGACGATCTCTACCCCTACCACTTCCCATTCGGGCAGGTGGGCACTCATCCGATGTTCAGTCCACAGACCTAGAGCCATCGCACTCACTTCGGCAGCCGATGCAGCCTCTTCCCAGTAGCGGACTTCAGCGCGGTCACATGTGAATCGACCGGACAGGAGGAAAGGATGCTCGAAACTCAAGCGTTCAAGACCCGCTTTGATATCCCCCTGATCAACAGTTGGACCGGCAACAGTCAGGGTCACATGCCACATGCAACGGGCCTCCGGTTGCTGCGCTGCCCGCGATGCTCGATGGTCGCTCAACGAAATAGGGGCTGTTGACATGTCATGTGCCCTTTCCGCCCAGCCCAAAAAATGGCCTACTAGGTCATGATCACCAGATCGTCACGATGGACAACCTCGCGTTCATACGCAGGTCCGCGCTCCCGAGCCAGGTCCTTGGTGGACCTGCCAATGAGTTGTGGCAACTCACCTGAGTCAAAGTTCACCAAACCTCGGGCCACCGTGTTGCCACTTTCGTCTAATAAGTCGACTGGATCCCCAGAAATAAAGATTCCGTTAACCGCAGTGATGCCGGCTGGAAGTAGGGACATCCTCCGGTCGACCACCGCGGCAACCGCGCCAGGATCAAGCACCAACGATCCGCTCGGGGTGGTGGCGTGCGCCAGCCACAACATCCGAGTCGAGGAGCGCTCAGCGGTGGGGTGAAACACCGTTCCCGTTTCGGCATCGGTGAGTGCGATTTCGGCGTTAGCAGCTGAGGCAAGAAGCACAGGAATGCCTGCAGCGTTCGCGATGCGAGCAGCTTGAACCTTTGTGGTCATGCCACCAAGACCAACTCCTGCAGCACCTACACCACCGATCCGAACACCATCGAGATCAGAGGAATCACGCACTTCCGAGATTAGTTGCGCCCCGGCCCGATCTGGCGGGCCGTCGTAGAGCCCATCCACATCGGACAGCAAGATCAGGGCCTGCGCCTGCACCACGTGGGCAACAAGGGCAGCCAGGCGGTCGTTGTCACCAAGTCGAATCTCATCGGTTGCAACTGTGTCGTTTTCATTCACGATCGGAACCACGCCAAGGTCGAGCAGGCGAAAGAAAGTCTGCTGCGCATTTTTGTAGTGACTTCGGCGAGTGACGTCGTCGGACGTCAGTAAAACCTGGCCCACGGAAATTCCCGCGCGTTCAAAGGCCTGCGTGTAATGCGAGACCAAGCGACCTTGACCCACACTGGCGGCTGCCTGCTGGGTCGGAAGATCGCGCGGACGAGAAGAGAGACCAAGAATCGGAAAGCCCGCGGCAATAGCACCACTTGAGACCAACACGACTTGGGTTCCTCGGGAAATTCGTTCAGCGACCAGGGAAACGAGGTGATCCAAACGAGCAACATCGAGACCACCACCTGCTGAGGTGAGCGAGGATGAGCCGACCTTGATGACGATGCGCTCGGCTTCTGCGATTCGTCGACGCGCCGTCATTACTCGTCCACACTGTCTCGTTGAAGAAGATCCACGCGCACGTCGGTTCCGCGCGGACCTTGGTTAGGCCCGGCCCCCGCGAGGATCGTGGGATGCCAATCGAATACCACGGCGTTATCTTCTGGTCCGATCATCACCGAACATCCAGGCAGTGCACCCTTGGCGACCAGTTCGTCTTCAACACCTAGGCGCGCGAGTCGATCGGCGAGGTAACCAACGGCCTCTTCATTGCCGAAATCGGTTTGCCGGACCCAGCGTTCAGGACGCTCACCCCGCACCCGGAAACCGTCATCTTCTACAACAACGACAAAGCCAACCTCGTTAACCGGCTTGGGCGAGATAACGATGCGCGCCATGTCGAGCGGAGCGAGGTCTGCGCGGGCCGTCTTGACAAGTTCAGCCATGGCAAAGGAGAGCGGCCGCAGCCCTTCATGGGTGACTGCCGAGATCTCAAAAACTTTGTAACCGCGCTCCTCTAGCCCCGGCCGCACCAGTTCGGCCATGACCCGAGCATCGGGAATATCCATCTTGTTCAACGCCACGAGGCGGGGACGATCAGCAAGACCGCCGTATGACGTGAGTTCGGCTTCAATCACATCGAGATCATCGAGCGGATCCCGGCCTGGTTCCATGGTGGCGCAATCAACGACGTGCACTATGACGCTGCACCGCTCCACGTGCCTGAGGAACTCAAGGCCCAGTCCCTTGCCTTGACTGGCTCCGGGGATGAGGCCGGGAACGTCAGCCACGGTGTAGACCACGTCGCCAGCGCTGACCACACCAAGGTTTGGCACCAGCGTGGTGAACGGGTAATCGGCGATCTTGGGCCGGGCAGCAGAAAGTGCGGCGATCAGACTGGACTTACCCGCACTCGGGTAACCCACGAGTGCTACATCTGCCACCGACTTGAATTCCAAGATCACATCGCGGCTATCACCTGGCTCACCGAGCAGTGCGAAACCAGGAGCTTTGCGGCGGGGAGATGCAAGCGCGGCATTGCCGAGGCCGCCACGGCCACCACGAGCAATCATGAAAGTTTCACCCGGGTTGACCAGGTCGGCGAGCATTTCACCCTCAGGTGTGGTGATCACTGTTCCGCTTGGAACCCGCAGCACGATGTCGTCGGCCTCCGCGCCGCTGCGGTGCCCACCGTGGCCAGGCTTACCGTTGTTGGCTTTGCGATGCGGACCGTGATGGAACTCGAGCAGCGTGGTCACCTGCGGATCAACAACGGCAATCACATCGCCGCCGCGGCCACCGTTGCCACCATCTGGTCCACCAAGTGGCTTGAACTTCTCTCGGTGAATA
>JBIISH010000256.1:0-3132 GCA_044341115.1 Candidatus Nanopelagicales bacterium | reverse complement strand
GACAAACTTTCTACCATCATTGGCCGAGTCGCCTGCACATGCGCTGGCCACTGTTCTTGCCGTTTCTGTGCTTGCGTCGGCCTTCACTTCGGTCGCGATCTCGACTGCATTTGAGCGACGTTCTGGTGCACTGCTGTACATGAGCACCACACCGCTGGGTAAGTCAGACGTCGTGTTAGCAAAAGTCATTGCCACACTTTTTACCGTCTTGCTCTCTTGTGGTGCCGTAGTGCTTACCGCTCTGGCCACTTCCTTCAGCACTGTGACAGGTCTGGCACTCATGCTGCCGGCAACGCTGGTGATTCTTGTCTGTGGAGCTATCGCCGCCGCATCGTGGGCTCTTACACTTGCATCGACGCTGCGCGCTGAAGGCGTCCTGGCGCTAGCCAATGCAATTTTCGTGATAGCAATCCTTTTTGGCGGGGTACTTATTCCCCTCGACCAACTCCCCCAAGCGTGGGCCAGCGTTGCGCAGTTCCTGCTCCCGGGTGCTCTTACCACTGCACTCACGTCGGTATTGGTAAGTAATTCGATTGATTTTTTTGCATCCGCAGTCGTCCTAGTGTGGGCCATCACCGGGACGCTGATGGCCTCAAGATTCTTTCGTTGGATTTAGCACGTAGTCTCTTACTGTGACCACGATTGATCCCCGAATATCTCCGCCCCTGATTCGACGCATTTACAAAGCAAACCTGGTCGCTCAGGCAGCCATCGTCGTGACAGGAGCGGTTGTCCGCATAACCGGCTCTGGGCTGGGCTGCCCCACGTGGCCGCAGTGTGCGGAAGGTTCGTATGTACCGACTTCCCGCCAAGTTGAGAGTGAACTTCACAAGTACATCGAGTTTGGGAACCGTCTTCTCACGTTCGTGCTCGCAGCGCTGGCAATTGCTGCGGTAGTCGCAGCCATCATCGATGCTCGTCGCCGCTCCAGGAACGGGTTACCCCGGCGCAGAAGCTTGACTATTCTTGCGACGATTCCACTGGTCGGCACAATTATTCAGGCGGTGCTGGGCGGAATCACGGTGCTGACGCAACTCAATCCAGTCACTGTTTCAGCTCACTTCTTGGTATCGATGGTGCTAATCGCTTCCTGCGTCTTCTTGGTCGCTCGCTCTGGAGATCCAGTTGACTTCCCCACCACGTGGCTTGTGCCACCGCCGGTGCGTCTGCTCGGCTGGCTAGTGATTGCAGTCACATCAGTGGTTGTTGTCTTGGGCGTCATTGTTACGGGTAGTGGCCCGCATAGCGGCGATGCGGAAGTAGAAGCCAGGTTCAGTTTTGATCCACGAACTGTTGCTTGGCTCCACGCAGATTCCGTGTTGTTGATGCTGGGCCTTCTCATCGGTTTCGCTATAGCTGTTCGGGTGACTACATCACCAAAGAAGCTCAACCGCAGAATAAACATTTTACTTGTGGTGGTTCTCATTCAAGGATTTGTCGGCTACCTGCAGTACTTCACCGGGCTCCCGGAACTGCTTGTTTCGATTCACGTTCTTGGGGCGGTTCTGGTCTGGACCGCTGCACTTTTTGTGCTACCTGCGATGAGGATAAAAGGTGGGGAACTAGAACAAGAACGGGTCAATCCCCACGAGCAAGAAGATCACGGCCAGGTAGGTAATTGATCCGTGAAAAAGGCGCATGGCCGCCCGCTCAATAACCTCGGGATCTTGGTCGCGGACTCCTCTCAACCCGTAAGCGAGGTATAAGAAAAACGCCCCGCACGCAATTGCACCAATTGAGTAAACCCAACCCATCGATGCAACGGGTATCAAGACCAATGACGAAGCAAACATCACCCATGAGTAAGCAACGACATGCCGAACCACCGTTGACATCGGTGCCACCACCGGAAGCATCGGAACACCAGCAGCGGCGTAGTCCTCCCGATACTTGATCGCGAGTGGCCAGTAATGCGGCGGAGTCCAAAAGAAAACAATCAGAAAAAGCACAACCGGTGTCCAGCTAAGTGAACCGGTCACAGCGGCCCACGCAATAAGTACCGGCATGCAACCGGCCGCTCCACCCCACACGATGTTCTGGGGTGTTCTGCGCTTAAGCCAGATCGTGTATCCCACGACGTACATTCCGATTGCTAATAGGCTCAAAATCGCTGCCAACACGTTCGCCATCGCGGCGAGGACGACTACGCTCGCCACTCCAAGGATTACTCCCTGGGCGATCCCTGCCCGGACCCCGACTGTTCCTTGAACCGCGGGACGATGCCCGGTCCGCTTCATCAGGGCGTCAATGTCACGGTCATACACGCTGTTAAAGGTATTGGCCGAGCCTGCCGAAAGCGCTCCACCGACGAGTACAGCAATGGCAATACCCACGCTCGGGAGTCCCTGAGCGGCCAGAAACATGGTGGGAACGGCGGTAACAAGGAGGAGTTCGATGATTCGGGGTTTGGTGAGCCCTATGTGCGCTCGGACGTGAGTTCCAAAGGCATGGCGGGGAGCATCTATCGGGTTTGCCGACACCAAGAGCCCCTTCGCTGACCGAACATCCTCTGAACGTTTCCAGACTACCTAGTGTCACCCGCCCTATGGATTCCCCCTCATCGTTAGGGTCAGTCCATGACGAAAACAGGCTCGAGCAACCTTGCGTGGGACGACATCGACGACAAGGCTGTCACCTTCTTACGTGGTTTAGCTATGGATGCCGTCCAGAAGGTGGGCAACGGACACCCCGGAACGGCCATGAGCTTGGCTCCCGCTGCCTATCTACTTTTTCAGAAAGCTATGCGTCACGATCCCTCGGACCCACAATGGTTAGGCCGCGACAGGTTCGTGCTCTCGGCTGGTCATTCAAGTTTGACGCTGTATAGCCAGCTTTTTCTTTCCGGTTACGGCCTCACGATGGCCGATCTCCAATCTTTTCGAACCTGGGGAAGCCTGACTCCCGGACACCCTGAATACGGCCACACCCGTGGTGTCGAAACCACCACCGGCCCCCTGGGTCAAGGGCTTTCGACCGCAGTGGGCATGGCAATGTCGGCGCGCTATGAACGCGGACTCTTCGATCCCGACGCTGCCCAAGGAGTGAGCCCCTTCGACCATCGAATCTGGGTTATTGCCTCTGATGGTGACCTTGAAGAGGGAATCACTTCTGAGGCTTCATCACTTGCTGGTC
>JBIISH010000254.1:0-3143 GCA_044341115.1 Candidatus Nanopelagicales bacterium | reverse complement strand
GCATCATTCAGACGTGACCCCCCCCCCCCCGACCGCTCTCGGATCTTTTCCCTTGACGGAACCGAGGCTTGTTAGCCCGTGTTGCTCTTCCGGAAGAGGGCGGCTGTAATCGCAACCAGGATGATCGCGATGAACACCTGTGTGAGGAACACCAACAGCCACTGGTCCCCATAGCCGGCCCACTCGCCGATGCCAAGACCAATGAATGCACCCAGGATGCCAATCACAATGGTCACGATGCATCCGATCGGCTGCATGCTCGGCACGAGGATTCGTGCGATGAGACCAATGACGATGCCTGCGACGAGCGCGCTGATGACGCTTGTGGGATCCATATCCTTACCCAACCACCGTTTGACCCTCTCGGGCAAGCGCGACAAGCCGTGAGATCGCCCGGAAATACTTCTTCCGATAACCCCCCGTGAGCATGGTTTCGGAGAAGATACGGTCCACCGGGACTCCGCTGGCCACAACTGGCACATCGCGGTCATAGAGCCGGTCGATGAGCACCACAAGCCGCAGAGCCTGAGCCTGATCGGTGAGAGTCCGCAATCCCTGGATCCCAACGAGGCTCACCCCGTCGATCATTGCCCCGTACTGGCTGGGGTGGACGGCGGGCAAGTGCGCCAGAAGCGCGGGAAACCGATCGAGGGTGGCTCCGGCAGTTTGAGCGACAGCTAGCGCAACCTGCTCATCTGTGCTGGGCTCAGGGGCCTCGGGCAGCCCGCGATGCCGGTAGTCCTGCCCATCGATGCGCAACACATCAAAGTGCGCTGACAGACCCTGGATCTCCCGAAGGAAGTCATCAGCAGCGAATCGTCCCTCTCCCAATTTGTCTGGCAGGGTGTTGGAGGTCGCGGCGAGGGCCACACCTGCCGCCACCAGCTCCCCCAGCAGGGTCGACATCAAAACAGTGTCTCCGGGATCATCGAGTTCGAATTCATCAATGCAGACGATTCGATTTTGAGAGAGAACATCGACGGCCTTCCAAAAACCCAGCAAACCGACGAGATTCGTATATTCGACGAAGGTGCCAAAGGATTTGGGCCCGGGAACTGCGGCCCATAAAGAAGCAATCAAGTGGGTCTTACCGACTCCAAACCCACCATCGAGATAAACACCCGCTCGCCCCTCCGGTGGCGAGGCCCGGCGAAAGAAGCCATTCTTCTTCGACTCTGGAGCACTCACCCGCGACGCGAAGGCTCGAAGTGCTTCCACCGCTGCAACTTGGCTGGGCTCAGCCGGGTCAGGCACGTAAGAATCGAAGCTCACGACTTGAAAATGCGGAGGGGGGACGAGATCTTGAACGATCGCCGCCGCATCGGCCGCGGGGAACCTCTGAGATAGGGCAGAGGATTCGGAGGTCACGGCGGTGAGCCTACGCGGAAGGGCCATCTCCTCCCCTAGGCTCTCCAGCGTGAGCATCCCAGTTGAGACCATGTGGATTTTTGCCATTGCACTTGCCTTGTTCGGATTGGCGTTTTTTATCCTGGGCCTGAACAGCGAGCGCAACTACTGGTCGCAGCGCGATCCATCGGGTGATCCGCGTAAAGACGCAACCCCGGCAAGCAAGGTCCTCAAGAACGCCTTCCATTACGCCGCGGGTGAGTATCGGGCCCCGCTGCGGATCGCAGCGATTGGCGTGGTGCTGATCTACCTGGCGGTCGCCTGCGCTGTCGTAGCTATTCTGATGACCGTTCTTTAACAAGCTCCAACGCACTGCTGCATTCAGCTATAAGCGCATTGCTCGCAGTTTTGTACTGCTCCCACATCTCAGGGGATATCGCCTCGTCGACCTGTCCGGAGTCGATTCTTACTTCCAGAAATCTTGCCGCGAAGGCCGAAATAGCTGCGCTTGCCTCTGAAAGAACCATCCAGCGATCGTCTAATTCCGCTGCCTGCTCTGACAGCACAGTCTTTTGAGTGGCCACCTCGTCAAGAAGTGCCAAATCGCTCACGCTGATCTCTTGAGGGTCAAAGGCCGTTGAGGTTGTCTGCGCCTGCAACTGGCAGGCCGATGCAGCCAGTTCCAGCCCTTCCGCTGAATCCGTCGAGCCCTGCCCGCACCCACTCAAGAGAACAACTGAGCAGAAGACAGCACCGAGTAGAACCTTGGAAGACATAAGGCCATCGTAAGAAGGAATGCCCATCCCCACCAATGATGCCTCAGGCTGGAATGATGAAGTCATGACAGCGAGTTGGTTTACCGAACAACCTGAAGGTCACTCGCAGTGGTACGCGGAGCATTTTCGCGAGCTGGTTGCAAACGGTGAGGATGTTGAGGGCGAAGCACGCTTCATGAACGCGGTCGTCCCGCCAGGCAGTCGCATTCTTGATGCGGGGTGCGGTCAGGGGCGCACTGCCAGCGCCTTATTCGCACTTGGTCATCAAGTTCTCGGTATTGATATTGATCCAGTCCTGATCGCAGCGGCAGAGGTGGACCATCCAGGTCCGAAATACCTCCTCGCGGATCTTGCAACACTTGACCTACCGAACGATCTCGGTCTCTTCGATGGCGCAATCTCTGCGGGCAACGTCATCACCTTCATAACGCCAGGTACCCATGTTCAGGTTCTTACCTCGGTTCACAAGTACCTGACAGCTGATGCCCCCTACGTTCTTGGATTCCATACCGAGCGACTCGATGTCGATGAATTCGACGGTTACGCCAAACTTGCTGGCTTCGATATTGACAATCGATTCTCGACCTGGGATTTGCGACCTTGGCGGGATGATTCGGCCTTTGCCGTGACCATTCTGCGATCCATATAGTCACAGACTTGTCGCTAGGACCAGGCAGCATGACCCCAGGCCCTGTTAGGGACACTCGTTGCGAGTGCGAGCGGACCGAATTGGGATGGTTTCGACCTATCGGGGGCAATAGTCTTTGCGTTGCATCAACTCCTCAGCCCTCAGGATGGTGTCAACTCTGGCCAGAGGAATGATGATGACCCGCTTGCCGGGCGGCACTCCGCATAGGGCTAAAAATGCTGGACCTCTAATTTTTCAGGTCAGGCTGCTGCATGCCCATACATCATCGCCGTATGGGCCGCTTGCCACGACGTCCCGTCCAAATGCCTCAAGGCACAGCGTCGCAGCGTCGAATGGTGAAGGCGCATAAACGATCTGTCCTGCGGTGCCTG
>JBIISH010000253.1:0-3151 GCA_044341115.1 Candidatus Nanopelagicales bacterium | reverse complement strand
ATCTGAGGGCTATGACATTTTGCTGATCGGCCACGAAGGTCACGAAGAGGTCGAAGGAACCATGGGAGAAGCCCCCGAGGTAATCACTCTGGTTCAAGATCCCGCGTCGGCACTTGATGTGGAGATCGGCAACCCTGACCGAGTCATCTGGCTTTCCCAAACCACTCTCTCGGTCGATGAAACCATGCAGACCGTCGACGCACTCAAGGAGCGCTTTCCTAACCTCATCGCTCCACCGAGCGACGATATTTGCTATGCCACCCAGAACCGTCAAGGTGCTGTCAAGGAGATCGCGGCAAAGTGCGACGTGCTCATCGTGGTGGGATCTGGTAACTCCTCAAACTCCGTGCGCCTTGTTGAAGTAGCCCTCGACGCTGGCGCAGGTGCTTCCTACCGCGTCGATTCGTTCGATGAACTCGAAGAAGCATGGTTTGAAAATGCCAACATTGTCGGTCTTACGAGTGGGGCATCCGTTCCTGAAATTCTGGTCGATGAGGTTTTGCAATGGCTCTGCGATCGAGATTTCTGTGATGTTGAAACCGTCACCACTGCCCAAGAGACTCTGATTTTTGCATTGCCACCGGAGTTGCGACGAGATATCAAGGCGGCAAACGCCGCGAAGTAGCGGATCACATCTAGGGATCTACGAACTAGCCCTTTAACTATCCGTTGAACTAACTCTTGCGTCTGCGCACAGCAACGATCGCCATCGCAGCGAGCGTGGAACCGATAATCCAGTACCAGTTGTTGCCGAGTGTAAAAAACGCCGTAATGAATCGGTTAGCGAGTGTGGTGGTGGTCAAGCCGATTTGCGCAGCGGTAATTGCTGCGAGACCAAATGCGAGCGGTGGCGCGATGATCGCAGTGACGTCGTCGGCTCTGCGTACTAAGAGCGCAGCAATCACCGAAACCACAGCCAGTGCAACTCCCGTGATGGCGTTGATGTCTGGACCAAAAAAGAGGACGTTCACAAAGGCCACCGCAACGGTCGCGCCGATAACTACCGCGTAGACGCCCATTCCCGTGAGCGCCCCGCCACCTCGTGCTTTCACTGCAACCTCCGATGGGCCATCAATGGTCACTACCGAAGCAACCGCGGCAGCGGGTGGCGCGGAGTCGGGCGCGATCACGACTGGCGGCGGAGTGGGTGCACTCGCGGGCACCATCGAACGGAGCTTGCCGGCTTGGGATGCGCTGATCGCTGGGACTGCACCTTCAACGGCGGATGCGCCCACGCTGCGAAACAGCCGCCCGGTTGCTGGTGCTGGTGCTGGTGCTGGTTCGAGTTCGAGCTCGGGCTCGACCTCGGGCTCGGGGACTGGTTCCGGTTCGGGCTCTGGCCGAAAGAGCGCCGCATACGGATCCTCAGTTGGCACAGGGGGCGCCTCGTTAGGTCCGGGGGAGCCGGGTTGATCCGTCACGACGGTCACGTTACCGCGATGTGCGGCGGGGGACTGGCATCACACGGGTGCCGTTGGCCACGTAGGCTCGCCCGTCGTGGCTCTCACTATTGGAATTGTCGGACTTCCTAACGTTGGTAAGTCGACCATGTTCAACGCACTGACGAAGAACGACGTTCTCGCGGCGAACTACCCCTTCGCGACCATCGAACCCAACACCGGAGTGGTGGGTGTTCCCGATCCGCGGCTTGATGTGCTCGCCGGCATTTTCGGATCCCAGAAGATCCTCCCCGCGTCCGTCACGTTCGTTGACATCGCAGGAATCGTCAAGGGTGCCTCTGAAGGCGCAGGGCTTGGTAATAAGTTCCTCGCGAACATCCGTGAGTCCGATGCGATCTGCCAGGTGCTGCGGGCATTTGTTGACGACGATGTTGTGCATGTGGAGGGCAAGGTCTCCCCTGAAGAAGACATGGAGACAATCAATACTGAACTGATTCTTGCCGACATGCAGACCCTTGAAAAAGCTATACCGCGACTGCAAAAAGAATCCCGCACGGACAAGACTCGCGCGCCAATTCTTGCGGCAGCAGAAGAAGCTCAGGTTCACCTCAATGCCGGAACGACTCTTTTTGCATCTGGGATGGATCTGGCCCCCCTGCGTGAACTTTTTCTTCTCACCGCTAAGCCGTTCATCTATGTAATCAATGTGGATGAATCTGAACTTGCCGATGAGGCATTCAAGACGCGCATGCGGGAGATGGTTGCTCCCGCTGAAGCAGTGTTCCTTGATGCCAAACTCGAAGCAGAACTCGTTGAACTTGACGAAGAAGAAGCGCTTGAGCTGCTGCAGTCAGTCGGACAGACTGAGTCTGGCCTGCACGCCTTGGCCCGCGTTGGATTTGTCACCCTGGGCTTGCAGACATATCTGACAGCCGGCCCGAAGGAAGCCCGCGCATGGGAGATTCGCAAGGGTGCGACCGCACCTGAGGCCGCAGGTGTGATTCACACTGACTTTCAGAAGGGCTTCATCAAAGCAGAGGTCGTCTCCTTTGATGATCTCGTCGCGCTTGGATCGATGGCTGAAGCGAAGGCCAAGGGCAAGGTGCGCATTGAAGGCAAGGACTACGTGATGGCCGACGGTGATGTCGTCGAGTTCCGCTTCAACGTCTAGACCGTCCATGCACCTGCACGCGGTGACGCTCCTCGTTGACGATTACGACACAGCGATTGCGCACTACGTCGGCGATCTTGGGTTCACGCTCGTTGAGGACACAACACTCTCGCCGGAAAAACGCTGGGTACGGGTCGCACCTGATCCCACCGGCTGCGTCAGCCTGCTGCTCGCGGTTGCCACAACGGAGGCGCAACGTGCCGCCATGGGACAACAGGCTGGTGGCAGGGTCACCTTCTTCTTGCACACGGACAATTTCATGGAGACTTATGGCCGGTTGCTGGCACGGGGTGTGCACATGACAGAAGAGCCTCGCCATGAGCCCTACGGAATAGTTGTTGTTTTCGCGGATCGGTACGGGAATCTGTGGGATCTGATTGAGCCGCATGACAACGTGGTATACATAGCGCATGACAGTCCAGGTTGCAGTCCGACTTCCCGATGAACTTGCTGTGGCTCTCGATTCACTCGTTGGCCAAGGTGAGGCAGAGAGTCGGTCCAGCGTGATCGTGGCAGCTCTGCGAAGAGAACTGCGTCGCCTCCAGGACGAGCGAGACATCGAGATCCTGAGCGCATCACC
>JBIISH010000250.1:0-3165 GCA_044341115.1 Candidatus Nanopelagicales bacterium | reverse complement strand
AATCGCTTGTACTGATTTTGCCGCAACGTTTAACCAGACAGCGGCAACGACCAACGCTGCCAGCGTGCCCACGATGAGCACGGGGAGTGAGTCCATGGTGACCGCCAATGCAGTGATCGATAACGCCATCGCAGCGAGTGGAAAGACGAAGCCCCACCAGCCTGGGTTGTAGCTGAAGCCCTCGCGTCTTGCTCGGAGTAGGTCAATCCCAGCGAAGAGTGCCCACCAGAGTCCGAAACCAATTCCCATTGCAACGATCGGAATCGCTGCACTGCTTGTTGACCAACCAAATGCCCCTGTTTGCTCAGCGGCTTGCATTAATCGCAGGGTCGAAAGACCAAGCATCCCCGCAGGAGCGAGTGGAATCCAGAGAGATGGCGCCATCTGCGCAGGAAATACCGGCCGAAGGGCCAACCGTGCAACCAGGAGGGAGAGCATCGCAAGGAAGAGCACCGCTCCGATACCTAAGAATGCGAAACCGACGATGAGTAAAAGTTCAGCACTACCCGGATGGGCGATCGCCAGAGGTGCAAGTCCCAGAGGACCGATGAGGTTAATAACAGGTGGTATCAACCATCCACCATTTACTCCTTCAAGGCCCGCTCCCGATCGTGAAATCGACGTTGCCCACGCCGCGGAGAGCACGAAAGCAATGACGGCGCCCATCACGAGAAGTACCGCATCAACGGTCAGGGCAGCACGTTCCGTGACGATCCACGGGCCGATTTGCGCCCACGCAACAGAAAGAAGCAACAAACCCGCAGGAAAGGTGGCGAGCATGGCGCCATTCCCCGGGTCGCTCAACTCATTGCGCAGCGCCTCGCGATCTTTCAGTCGCCGGAAGTATCGGGGCCAGAGGATCACCGTAAGGAGGTTGGCCAGAATCAATAGCAGGATGGCGATCGGCTCAAGCCACGCGGCGTTCCACGCATCGGACATGGATGCGCTCACGAGCGCCAGCGCCCCAGTACCCATGACAGCGCCGAACCAGGCCGGATGTCCGTATAGTCCCTGCACCTGCAATCAACCCCTCTCAATACCCCATGGGGTATGTTAGTGCGATGTCGGAAATGATCTCCGCACTAAGGCTCTGGACCCCTCGCCGTTGGTGGATCGCACTTGGATCAGGAGTCCTCGTGGCCATTGTGGTGGCTCTGCCCACCGCAGTGATCCCGAACCCAATCTTTGGCCGCGCCATCGAAGTCACCTGGTGGTCCTACCCCATTGTGGTCATCACCGGCATCCTTGGCGGCCTGCTGATCGCCACGTACATCAAAGAGCCGAACGATTCCCCGGACACTGAAGAAGAAGTCGACACCGCTGCAAAGCTAGGCGGGGTAGGCGGTTTCATCGCATTCTTTGCCGTGGGGTGCCCGGTCTGCAACAAGCTCGTACTGATCGCCCTCGGATCATCCGGTGCAATTTCTTGGTTTGCACCGATTCAGCCGATCCTTGCTTTTGCTTCCATCGCACTGATGGCGTGGGCCTTGCGGATGCGCCTTCGCGGATCGGTTTCCTGTGCGGTACAAACATCTGTATGACCAAACGTATCCTCGCCACCAGCGGCGGCTTCATCGGCACCGGCCTCTGGGGCGTTCTCACCCCCGCGCCCACCATGCTGCGCGCCCTTAAGCTCACCGGCAAAGAACGACCCAAAGTTGCACTCGTGCTCACCGCATCAGGCGATGACCCGCAATACCTCGCGCAGATGTATTCAGCCCTAGCCGGCTCAAGTTGCGACGTCGATCATCTTGCTCTTTTCACCCAGCCAAACCGGCGCCCCGACGAGATCCTGGGATGGGCTGATGTGGTGTGGGTGGGTGGTGGCAGTGTGGCTAACTTGCTAGCGCTGTGGCGTTTGCACGGAGTCGACACCGCCATGGCAGACGCATGGGAAAACGGCACGATTCTGGCAGGAGTCAGCGCGGGCTCCATCTGCTGGCATGTGGGCGGACCCACCGATTCATTTGGCAGGGAGTTGCGACCGGTCACCAATGCCCTCGCCCTGCTCCCCTACGGAAACGGCGTGCACTATGACAGTGAGGTTCAACGCCGCCCGCTACTTCACCAACTGGTTCGTGATGAAGTGCTGCCCACCTCATATGCCACCGATGATCGCGTAGGAATTCTGTATGAGGGCACCGAGCCCGTTGAGGTCATCTGCGATCTTGACGCTGATCCTGAAACCGGCCCTGCGGCGTATCGGGTTGAAAACATTGCCGGCGAGGTTGTGGAAACTCGGCTCGCGCCAGGTCTCATGGGTTAAAGCGAAAATCAAGAACGACGACGCTTCCTAGGTGCGAGTACGCCGTTCATGTTGCGCCTCAAGAGCCTGTGTGAACTGATCCACCGACCAATTCTCCGCAATCGCCTGGGTCAGCACATCGGCTTGTGAGGCAGGGGCCAGTCCACCGATCGGTTGATCGTTATCAAGGTTCGTGGGGAACGGATAGCCATCGGCAGCCGAACCGATCACGTTTAAGGTGAATGATTCGCTCCAAGCAGGGCCCGCTGCAGCATTGATCAGAGTCGGATAAATCGCTGAGCACAACCGCACTCGATCAACCGTCTCCATCGCCCGGCCAAATGCGGAAGAGACCTGCAATAAATTGACCATGCGCACCACATCGGTGGATTCATTGCGACCGGCGCCATGAAAGAGAGCCGGGCTGAACCACACCACATCACCTTTGGCCAAAGGCAGTTGTACATAGTGCGACCAGAAGTACTCCTTGAAGGCATCCTCGCGCCACGCTAGGTAACCCAGTGAATACTTCTGCGAATGTGGCAGAAACATCGTGGGTCCACTAGCCACACTCATGTCACAGTGCGCAACTCCACCTTGCAAGGTGAGGAACGGTGAAAACTCGTGTACCTGCGCAGGAAATGTGCGCGCAACCGCATTTGTTTGAAAGCCCAGGTGGTAATCACGGTGCGGTTGCTGCGGCTCTCCACCTGGATACACAACATTTACCTGGGTGGTGATTTGATAGCCAGGTCCCAACCAAGCGCTACTGCCCAGCGCAATAATCTCGTTGGCGAAATAATCCACGTAAGCTGCAGGATCGGCCACAGCAAGTTTTTCTTGCGCGTTCCAGATCCGCGCATTAGCGCCCGGCTTTCCAAAGTGATCACCAGAGGCCACGCCGCTAGCACGTTCGGCGT
>JBIISH010000249.1:0-3180 GCA_044341115.1 Candidatus Nanopelagicales bacterium | reverse complement strand
GCGAAGATCCTTGATGTCGAGTTTCTCGATCGTTACGCCGACCTCGGCTGCATCAGTCAATGACTTGCTGCCCTGCTTGACGAGGTCGTAGTACATCTTCTGCATGACTGCGTTGTCGAATTCACCGACCGCATCGCCAACTGTTGGATCCTTGATGCCGTATGAGTCGAGCAGTACTCGAACAGCATCGGTGTGCTTGGCCTCGCTTGCTGCGATGTTGTCGAATTGCCGAACCCCATAGATATCTCCAAGGGTTGTGTAGACGTCGTGCGCGAGTTTTTCCTCGGCGACCATCCAGAGCAGCGATGCGCGCTGGTCTTGCGTGATTGTTGCCGCCTGCGCACCAGTGCTGACGCCAAAGAGCATCGCTCCAACTATCAGGGCTACTGCTGCTGCTTTTACTGTTGTCTTCATTGTGACCTCCAGGTCATCTGTTGTGACAACTTGAGTAGACACCTGCAGCAATACGTTTCGATTCGACGATTATGAAGGTGCGGTAAACCTTCTTCTCGATGTGAGAATTCCCTGCGCGGTAGCTGCACCGATCACGATGAGTACTGCCCCTACGGGCTCGTGCCAGGAGATTTTCTCCTGTAGTAGAACTGCGCCAACGATCACGGCAACGAGTGGTGTCAGGTAGGTAACCGTGCTCGCTGTGGTTGCATCGGAGAGTGCGATTACCCGGAAGTTGAGCACGTAGGCGATACCGCTGCCCAGCACACCAAGTGCCAGAAGAGCAAAAAATGATGACGACGTCACGGGCGCATTTGTAACGCCGGTGATCGCAACAATCGGCGCGGTCTGAATCGTTGCCATGATGAGCAAACCCGTGGCCAGAGCAATCGGGGAAATCGGCTGTCGGGTTGGGTCACCGCTGTGTTCACGCGATCCACTCAGGTGTCTGCGCACATACGGAAATGAAATTCCGTAACAGGTGATGGCGATAAGGAGAGCGAGAACGCCAATCAGACTCGAACTCGACATCCCGTTCCAGATTCCGATCACCACGAGCACGCCAACAAATCCCACGAGCAGTCCGATGATGCGTTGCCGGGTGGGGCGCTCTTCGGGGAAAGCAATCAAAATGGCCAGCAACGTCATAAGCGGTGTTGCCCCGTTAATGATTCCGGCGAGTGCTGAAGAAACGCGAGTCTCACCGAAGCCGAACATGATCCACGGGACGGTGTTCATGACGATTGCGGCAACAAAGAGGTACTTCCACGACCATCGTGGCGGGAGCGGGGTGCGGGTCACCGCGGAGATGATCAGCATCGTCACCATGCCAAACACGATGCGTAAAAAGGCAACGCCTACGGGTGTGAAGGATTCGAGTCCGATCATGATCAGGTAGAACGAGAAGCCCCAGATAAGGGCGAGGAGTAGGTAGGCCGGCAGCCAGCGGCGGGTGGCATTCACCGGAGAACTCTCACAAGGGATCATTGTGCGGCACGGGAAAGTTCCACCCAACCTGCTTGCACGGAATATACCCCCTGGGGTATAATTTGAGGACCGCCAACGAAGGAGATACCTATGTGTTCACCCGCCCCCTGCCACCAGTGCGGCAAGGTCACCTGGTCCGGCTGTGGCGAGCATGTCGCTGAGGTCATGGCCAATGTCCCTCGCGAGCGGCAGTGCACCTGCCACTAGATCTGCCAGCGGTCAGGGTGTAGACCTTCCTCATGGAAGAGGAGACGTACACCGAGGTGATGCTGATCGTCGCCCAAGTTTTTGAAGCAATTGCCGCTGCCACTTTGTTTGCCGGCCTCATCTTCTCGGTGTGGTTATCGCTGCGCACATACATGCGCACCAAGAGTGGCACCTCCGCTTACAAAATCATGCGCCAGTCCTTCGGTGGCGCAATCTTGCTGGGCCTCGAGATCCTGGTCGCCGGCGATCTCATTCGCACCGTCGCTGTTGCCCCCACACTCGATAACGTCATAGTTCTGGCAATCATCGTTTTGATCCGAACTTTCTTAAGTTTCAGTCTCGAAATAGAAATCGACGGCGTACCGCCTTGGCGCAAGGGACTCGTCAGTGGCGCCACAGTCATCAATCAGGCGCGCAAGAACGCATCCGATGCATAATCCGCAGGTGAAGGAAAACAGCTCATGATGGGTGCGCCCGGGCCCTGCCCCGCGTGTGAAAGCGTCGACCTTGAGCGCAGGGGCGGTAAAGACTTTTGCCCTCGGTGCTACTACATCCAACCCTGTTGCGACGGCGGCATCTGCACCTAACTGACCGGGCAGTCTGCCGATCAGCACAGCAACGCGGCCCGTGCGCGGTTACCCTGCCAAGTGGAGGGGATCACTATGGGAAAGCTCGACGGCAAGGTTGCACTCATCACCGGTGGCGCACGCGGAATGGGCGCTGTTCACGCACGGACACTGCAGGCTGAGGGCGCGATCGTCGTCATCACCGATGTGCTCGATGACGAAGGCGCTGCAGTGGCCAAGGAACTTGGCATCACCTACCTGCATCACGACGTTACCGATGAAAAGCAATGGAACAGCGTCATCACTGAAATAGAGAAGCTTCACGGTCCCATCGCAATCTTGATCAACAACGCTGGTGTTGTGGGATTCACACCGGTTGCCGACACCGATCTCGATGAGTGGAACCGAGTGCTCGCCATCAACTTGACCGGACCATTCCTCGGAATCAAGACCATCACGCCATCAATGCGCAAAGTGGGTAGCGGCGTCATCGTCAACATCTCCTCGACCGCCGGCATGATCGGCTACTCCAACCTCAGCGCGTACGTCTCCAGCAAATGGGGACTACGCGGCCTCACCAAAGCAGCCGCATTGGACCTGGCAGCAGACAACATTCGTGTTGTGTCCGTGCATCCCGGTGGCGTGCGCACACCCATGACCGCCGGCATCGAAGATCCAGAAAACTACAAGCGCCAACCAATCAAGCGCATCGGTGAGCCAGACGAAATCGCGAAACTGGTGCTCTACCTCGTTGCCGATGCCACCTACTCCACGGGAACAGAGTTCATCGCCGACGGCGGGGCAACTGTGGGGCAGGTCCTCAACGTGTGATTCCATTGAGGCCACCTCGGAGATGGAGTCTCACATGCGCATTTCACGCACCCTCACGTTAACGGCTGCAACCGCAGCAACAGCCCTCACGTTGTCCGCAGTACCTGCCCAGGCTGCATCGCTCTCACCGACAACG
>JBIISH010000245.1:0-3230 GCA_044341115.1 Candidatus Nanopelagicales bacterium | reverse complement strand
CAAGCTCGGTGCTACGGAAGAGATGTCCATGCCTCGCGCCGCGAGCAGAGTCAGGCCAGCACCCGCAGCGAGTCCAGTGCCCGCGCTGATGATCGGCAGGAACGCTGCCACAAGGGAACCGAACGCGATGAGCAAGATGATGATCGCTGCTGCCAAACCCACCGAGATGCTGTTGTCCTGACCCGATCCCGCGGCCTCAATCCCTGCTCCCTGCGCTCCGATTTGCAGGTCTGCTGTGGTGTGGGTGCGCAGGATTGATGCGACGGCATCGGCTTGCGTTGCGGTCAGTGTGCCTTCATTCACGGTGACAGTGGCAAATGCCACCCGACCATCCTGTGACACCGGGCTGATCGCACTCTCAACGACCTTGGCGGCAGATCGGAGGCGATCGACCTCTTTCATCATGAGCGCGTCGAGTCGCTCGAACTCTGCAACATCGCGCGGAAGTGCTTCGGCCACCGCAGCCAGCCGCTTCGGATCGGCCTTCGCCAAAGGTTTGAGTACCGACTCGGGCAATTCAGCGAACTTCTGCAGGCCGCCAAGAATCCCGGCAAGCTCATCTGATTCTGCTTTGGTCACACCCGGGATTACTCCGGCAAGCCAGTTCCCAGCGCGGACAAGTCCATCAAGCACAGGTGCAGGCAGTCGGGCAATGGTCGCGGCCGTGGGCAGAGCTCGTGCCAGAGATCCCAAGCGGTCTGGAGCAACGTCGGCCAGCGGCGCAAGCACCTTCGCCGCATCTTGCACCTCGGCAAGACTGAGACCAGTTTCCTTCACCAGCACGCTGCTGATCCCCGCGGTCACGGCCTCGGGTAGTGAGCTCGTCATTGCATCGGGACACTTCTTCCCCAGGTTCTTCTCGAACGGGGTCTGGACGCAGGCAATGTGCGGCTCCTTGGCCAAGGCCTCGAGCATTGGCATGACCTTCTTGCGCACGGCTCTTTCCGTTGCGCTCCCCTTTTCAGGGCTCCACACAACAGTCAACGACGATGTGGGATCGGCAGCAGGCGTGCCGATCTTCTGGAGTAAATCCTGCGCCTGCTGCGACGGCGTGCCCGGCAGGGCGAAGGAGTCGACCGTTGTACCCCCGAGCAGGCGCCCGGCACCGAGAGAGATAAGCAGCACGAGCAACCAGCCAAGGATGGCTGACTTCGGATGCCGGACGGCCCAAGCGCTCATGCGCGAATGCTAGGGCCCAATGGTGGTTCGGCATCTTTCACGGTGAGACGCGTTCGCGCTAGTACGTCGCTCGTGGCCCGTGTTGCGCGTCGATGTCACCGACCACATAGGTATGCCACGGTTCATTCAGATGATCGAGCCTGAACTGCCGGTACGTACCGCGCATGGCAGCGAGTACGCGCGGAGGCGTCATCGGCAACTCGTTGATCGGCTCCCCGATCGCATCGGCGATCGCATTCCCGACGGCTGCAGCGACGTTGAGGATGGGGATCTCCCCCGCACCCTTCGCACCGAACGGCCCATACGACGGTGCACCCTCGTGCAGTTCGCTGCGCACGGCAGGAACGTCACCGGCGAGAGGCAGGCGATAATCGCCGAAGCCCCGCTGCTCAATACAGCCGCGTGCATCGATGGTGATCTCCTCGCTGAGCGCGTAGCCAAGTCCCTGGGCCACTCCTCCCTGGATCTGCCCGCGGATGGCGTCCGGATTAATTGCGCGGCCGACATCTTGCGCCACGCGGTAGTCCAGAACGCGCACAACACCGGTCGCGGGATCGACGGCGACCTCGCATTCATGCACCGTGAAGATCGGGATGTCGAGCGCATCGATCATGTGTCCGGCCGCACACCCGGACTGGCATTCCGTGCCCCGGGTCGTGAACGCTCCGTTGCCGATGAGCGGCCCGTGTTGGGCCTGCGCGTACGAGGCCACCTCTGCGACAGAGCGTGTCGTCGACGGATCACCGACCACCATTACCCGGCCATCGCGCACCTCGAGGTCGCGCGGTGACACCTCCATCAGCTCCGATGCCGCATCGAGGAGTTTTCCGCGAACGTCGAGTGCCGCCTCCTGGGCCGCCGCCCCGAGTGAGACGGTGGTGCGCCCGCCACCTACGCCGACGTCATATCCGGCAGCATCGGTGTCAGCCTGCATCACGACGACCGATTCGGGCGATATGCCGAGGACCTCAGCAACGATCTGCGGAATGGCCTGAACGGTGGAACCGGAACCGATCTCCACCCCTGCGGTGACCAGAGTCGCGCTTCCATCCGCATTGAGGTTGATCGTGGCAGCCGACGGACCCACGAAGACGAACCAAGTACCCACGGCCGTGCCCCGCCCGCGGAGCCAGCCCGCAGGCACCTCGACCTCGTCAAGAGCGGGCCGCATCCCGGCGATCACGTCGAGCAGTTCGTGATGCACGTTCCCCGAGAACACCTGTCCGGTAGAGCCCAGGCTCTGGTCCTTGAGAACATTGCGGGCGCGGAAGTCCTCCGGGTCGAGATCGAGCTGTCGGCAGATCTCATCCGTGTGCCGCTCCAGAGCGAACGTGCCGTAGGTGCCATTGCATGCGCGGAATGCACCGGTGGGAGCAGTGTTGGTGTAGACGGCTTGCGAGTTGAGACGGACGGAACCAAGTTCGTAGTTGCCAAACAGTGTGTGTGCAGTCATCGTGGTCAGGAAGGGCTGCTCACCGCTGTAGGCACCACAGTCCATCAGCACGACGCCCTCGCGTGCCGCGATGCGACCGTCTGCGGTGATCGCGGACCGCAGCCGGATCTCGGCGTTCTCACGACAAAGTGCGGTCGCCATCTCCTCGATGCGGGAGTTGACCAGACGCACGGGTTGACCAGTTGCCCTGGCCAAGGCGGCTGCGTAGGGCTCCAGTCCGACCTCGAACTTCATCCCGAAGCCACCACCGACGGGTGGCACGATCACCCGTACCGATGACGGATCGACCCCCAGGATCTTCGCCGTCCAATTTCGCACCGACCACGGCACCTGCGTCGAGGTCTCGATCACGAGTCGTCCGTCGGTGTCCGTGGCCACGCACGCTCGCGTTTCGAGGGATGCCTGATTTTGCCGACCGACCCGGAAGTGGCTCTCCACGATACGAACATCCGTACGGGCGAAGACCTCGTCCACGTCACCTCGCACCACCGTCGCCTGCCAGGCCACATTTCCGCTACGCGCGACATCCACGTCCACCAGGACTTCGTACTCGGCCCAGTCGGGATGAAGGATCGGGGCGTCAGGGTCAAGGGCCTCG
>JBIISH010000028.1:0-11579 GCA_044341115.1 Candidatus Nanopelagicales bacterium | reverse complement strand
CTCGATCGGCCCGCTGAAGAACGCACTGTTGAGCAGACGCTGTTCACCTGGGTCTTCGTCGGAGACTTCCAGGCCGACATGGCCTTCCAGCTCGATCAACTCTCAATGGTCTTCGTACTGCTGATCACGATCGTGGGCGCACTCATTCATGTGTACTCCCTGGGCTACATGGCCCACGACCCAGATCGTCGTAAGTTTTTCGGCTACTTGAACCTGTTCGTCGCAGCGATGCTGCTGCTGGTCCTCGCCAATAACTACCTCTTGGTCTACGTCGGCTGGGAAGGCGTGGGCCTTGCGAGTTTCTTGCTCATCGGCTTCTGGCAGGCAAAGCCGTCCGCTGCTGCCGCGGCCAAGAAAGCGTTCATCATCAACCGGGTGGGCGATGTTGGCCTGAGCCTTGCGATCATGCTGATGTTCGTCACGTTCGGCAGTGTTTCCTTCGACGATGTTTTCCGTTCCACCAGCGAGGCCAGCGAGGGCACACTCACCGCGATCGGCCTGCTTCTGCTCCTTGCAGCTGCCGGTAAGTCCGCGCAATTCCCCTTGCAGGCATGGTTGCTCGATGCGATGGAAGGCCCCACTCCCGTTTCTGCACTGATCCATGCCGCCACGATGGTCACCGCGGGTGTCTACCTGATCGTGCGCAGCAACGCGATCTACAACGCGGCCGTATGGGCTGCCACCGCCGTGGTGATCGTCGGCCTCATCACCATCTTCATGGGCGCGATCATCGGTTCTGCAAAAGATGACATCAAGAAGTCGCTGGCCGGTTCAACGATGAGCCAGATCGGTTACATGATCTTCGCCGCGGGCCTTGGTCCCATCGGCTACGTCTTTGCGATCTTCCACCTGCTCACCCACGGTGTCTACAAGGCCGGGCTGTTCCTTGGTGCCGGATCTGTCATGCACGGCATGAATGATGGCGTGAACATGCGCAGGTACGGAGCGCTCAAGGGTTTGATGGTGATCACGTTCATCACCTTCATGGCCGGCTACCTGGCGATCATCGGCATCCCGCCGTTCTCCGGCTTCTGGTCAAAGGATGAAATCATCCACGCGGCATTCGAGCGCAACGTGTTCATCGGTATCGCCACGATCTTGGCCGCGGGCATCACCGGCTTCTACATGACCCGGATGATCGCCATGACGTTCTTTGGAAAGCCACGCTGGGAAGACGGCGTGCACCCGCACGAGTCACCTGCGGTCATGACCATCCCACTGATCATCTTGGCGATCGGATCCACGTTCTTGGGCATGGCGTTGTTGTTCTGGGGCAACATAGAAACGTGGTTGGAGCCGGTCACCGGTTTCGAGAGCGAACCCACTCCGCTGCCCACCATGTTCTATATCGTCGTCACGCTGGTCGTGGTGATCATCGGTGCCGTCATTGGCTGGATCACGTACGGTCGCAAGCCGGTACCGATCGATCCTCCGCACGGATCGTGGCTCACCCGTGCAGCTCGCAAGGACCTCTACGGCGATGCGGTCAACGACGTTCTCGTGGTGCAGCCCTCCTTGGCAACCGCCCGCTACTTGAGCTGGTTCGACGATAAGGGCATCGACGGCTTTGTTAACGGCACCGCGCGTTGGGTGGGCCTCCTTGCGAACACACTGCGTCGCACGCAGTCCGGTCTCGTTCGTTCCTACGCACTTTCGATGGTGGGTGGCGTCTTCCTTGTCGTCCTCGCCCTGCTTTTGGTGAGGATGAATTGAGCACTTTTCCCTGGTTGACCGCACTCGGGGTGCTGCCGCTTCTTGGCAGCATCGTGGTCGCCCTGCTCCCACGAGCAAAGCACACCCTGGCCAAGCAGGTCGCCCTAGCAGTTTCTGCGCTGACGCTCCTGCTGACTGTGGTCATGGCCCTGGAGTTCCAAGGCGATTCCACCGAGCCGTTCCAGTTCGTCGAGTCCTACCCGTGGATCCCCACGTTTGGGATCAACTACTCCGTTGGCGTCGATGGCATCGGTCTCGTTCTGATCGCGCTCGCCGCAACCTTGGTTCCGATCGTGATCATCGCCGGTTGGAACGACGTCCAAGAGGACGACGGCGGTTCGGTGAAGGGTTACTTCGCCCTCGTGCTCGTCCTCGAAGCGCTGATGATCGGTGTGTTCTCGGCAACCGACCTGTTCTTGTTCTACGTCTACTTCGAAGTCATGCTGATCCCGGTCTACTTCTTGATCGGGCGATACGGCGGCCCGCAGCGCGCTTACGCGGCGGTCAAGTTCTTGATCTACAGCCTCGTCGGTGGCCTGTTCATGCTGGCCTCGCTGATCGGGCTGTGGGTTGTCTCTCGTGACGAGACCGGCCAAGGCACCTTTGATTACCTCTCGCTGGTCGAGCTCAACATTGATCCGAACACGCAGAAGCTGCTGTTCCTCGGCTTCTTCTTCGCTTTCGCGATCAAGGCTCCGCTCTGGCCGTTCCATACGTGGCTGCCTGACGCAGCTGCCCAAGCGAAGCCGGGCACATCAGTACTGCTGATTGGTGTTCTGGACAAAGTCGGAACGTTCGGCATGATCCGGTACCTGCTGCCGATCTTCCCGGCCGCGTCAGACTTCTACGCGCCGGTGGTAATCGGCATGGCGCTGATCGGCATCTTCTATGGCGGTTACGTTGCACTGAACCAGAACAATATGAAGCGCCTCTTCGCCTACTCCTCGATGTCGCACTTCGGCTTCATCGCGTTGGGCATCTTCGTCTTCACCGAACAGGGCGTTACCGGTTCTGTGGTGTACATGGTGGCGCACGGTCTCTCCACCGCTGCGCTGTTCCTCACCGCAGGTTTCCTGATGGCCCGGTTCAAGGATTCTGCACTCATCTCCAGCTACGGCGGTGTCAACAAGATCGCCCCGGTGCTTGCCGGCTTCTTCTTGGTGGCCTCGCTGTCTTCGCTGGCCCTGCCCGGCATGGTCTCCTTCACCGGCGAGTTCCTTGTGATCTTGGGTGCCTTCGAGCGCTACATGTGGGTGGGTGCGATCGCCACCCTCGGCATCGTTCTGACCGCCGCGTATGTGTTGCGCGTGTACCAGCGCACTATGACCGGACCGCTGAACCCGGATCTTCCGCAGTTTGCGGATCTGAAAGCCCGAGAGATCACTGCGCTGGTTCCGATCGCGGTGTTGACCATCGCGCTCGGCATCATGCCGGCACCGATCCTCAACGTGATCAACCCGGCGGTCGAGCGCACGCTCGAAATCTCTGAGTTGAAATATGAGCGTGTTGCATCAGATGCGACCACCTCGAGTGAAGGGGTGACTCCATGAACACCGGGACTTTCAACCCACCTGAGATCGATTACCTCGCGATCGCACCGATCCTGATCATCTTCGGCACGGCAGTGCTCAGCGTGCTCGTCGAGGCCTTCGTTGGCCGAACTGCCCGCCGGCCGGTGCAACTAGTCCTGGTCATCGGCTCGCTCCTGGTTGCCCTCTACTTTGTCATCTCCCAGGCTGGCACCCGCACCATCACCGCCAATGGCGCGCTCGTCATTGATGGTCCAGCACTCGTGCTGTGGGGCGCACTCCTTGTTCTTTCCCTGCTCGGTGCGATGCTGATGGCCGAGCGCACCCTTGATCCCAGCGGCGATGTGTTCGCAGCGCGGGCAGCGGCTCTTCCTGGCTCAGAGGACGAGCGCCAGTTCACCCAGCGCGGTTGGGTCCAGACCGAGGTCTGGCCGCTGTTCTTGTTCTCGGTCTCGGGCATGCTCATGTTCGTCGCCGCGAATGATCTGCTGCTGATGTTTGTTGCGCTCGAGGTCATGTCCTTGCCGCTCTATCTGCTTGCCGGCATGGCACGTCGTCGTCGTTTGCTTTCGCAAGAATCAGCGTTGAAGTATTTCTTGCTCGGTGCTTTCTCTTCCGCCTTCTTCTTGTATGGCGCATCACTGCTCTACGGCTTCTCCGGCACGGTTTCCCTACCCGGTATCGCCGAGGCGATCAGCGCAAAGCCGAGCCAAGGCCCGCTGTTGATTCTGGGAATGGCGCTGCTTGTGGTGGGCCTGCTGTTCAAGGTGGGCGCTGTTCCTTTCCACCAGTGGACCCCCGATGTGTACCAGGGCGCACCAAGTGCTGTGACCGGTTTCATGGCCGCTACGGTCAAGATCGCTGCATTCGGCGCGCTGCTGCGCGTAATGTATGTGGCCTTCGGTGGCATCCGCTGGGACTGGGAGCCGATGCTCTGGGTCATCGCGATCCTCACCATGTTTGTTGGCTCGATCGTTGCGCTCGTTCAAACCGACATCAAGCGCATGTTGGCCTACTCATCGATCGCCCAGTCCGGCTTCATCATGTTGGGCGTCATCGCTGCGAGTGCTGAGGGACTTTCCGCCTCGCTGTTCTACCTCATCGCGTACGGCTTTGGCACGATCGGTGCTTTCGCGGTGATCTCGATGGTGCGCCAATCCGGTGGCGAGGCAACCAGTCTGTCTTCATGGGCTGGCCTTGGTCGCACCTCTCCGGTGATCGGTGCGGTATTCGCGGTCTTCATGCTCAGCCTTGCCGGCATCCCGCTCACCAGCGGTTTCGTGGCCAAGTTCGGAGTGTTCGCTGCGGCCATTGAGAGCGGTGACACTTGGCTGGTGATCGCCGCCGTGGTGGCCAGCATCATCGCCGCCTTCTTCTACGTGCGCGTGATTGTGCTGATGTACTTCTCCACCCCGGCCAAGGAGCCAGCCGTTGTGGCTGTGCCCTCAGCGTTCACCACTATCGCTCTCGCAGCTGGTGTGACCGTGACCGTAGTCCTGGGCATCATCCCGCAGCCGCTCTTGGAGTTGGTCGCCAATGCAGATGTCTTCCTTCGGTAGTACGTTGATTCTGTGAGCGAGCGCCCCCTCGGTGATTTGAGCATCGACCCGTTGCTCGATGTCGAGCTCGAATTGGGGATGGCCCAGGTTGAAGAGGCCATTCGCGAGGCTGTTGTCAGTGATTACCCGTTTGTCACTGAGGCATCTCGCCACTTAGTCGACGCAGGCGGCAAGCGTTTCCGCCCCCTCCTTGTTCTTCTTGCTTCTCAATTTGGCGAGGGCATAACCCCTGATGTGATCAAGGCCGCGGTTGTGGTGGAACTCACTCACCTCGCCACGCTCTATCACGATGATGTGATGGACGAGGCAGCCTTGCGGCGCGGAGCACCTTCGGCCAATGCGCGCTGGGACAACTCCGTTGCGATCCTCACCGGAGATTTCCTCTTCGCCCGAGCATCTGACGTGCTTGCCGATCTTGGACCGGAGGCCGTGCGCATCCAGGCCCGAACCTTCGAGCGGCTCTGCGTTGGACAAATCCGCGAAAGTGTTGGCCCAGCCGATGGTGTTGATCCGGTGGAGCACCACATCGCAGTCCTTGCCGATAAGACCGGCTCTTTGATCGCCACCTCTGGCCGTTTTGGCGCCATGGTGGCAGGTGCTTCTGATGAAGTGATTGCCGTCATGACCGCATTCGGTGAAGCTATCGGCGTTGCCTTCCAACTTGCCGACGACATCGTCGACATCACTTCTGAGTCAGTGCAATCCGGCAAAACACCAGGCACCGACCTACGTGAGGGCGTGCCTACTTTGGCGGCGCTCTATGCATTGAACGGCACCGAACCAGAAGATCAGCGTCTTCGCGATCTTCTCAGCCGGCCACTTCCTGATGATGCCGAGCATGCAGAAGCACTTGCAGCCATTCGGATGCACCCCTCACTCCAAGAGGCGCGCGCTCAAGCTCATGCTTGGTCTGACAGCGCGCGGGATCTTCTTGTGACTCTTCCTGATGTGCCAGCTCGCAAAGCACTTGAAACCTTATGTGATTACGTGGTTAACCGCACCGGCTAGTAGGCAGTCTGATGCCAAAGTCAGGTTGGATCGGCTACTTCTAAACCTTCAAGTCTCGAATTATTCTTCGCGTGCCGCAGTTCATCCACGGTGAAGATGACGAGTGCGATCCACACGAGGATGAACCCGATCCAAAGCCCGGTAGTCATGACCTCGCCAAAGACGAAAACGCCGAGCAGGAACTGCATGATGGGTGTTGTGTATTGGATAACTCCCAAGGTGGAGAGCGGGATGCGGTTGGCGGCGCCTCCGAAGGCGAGGAGTGGCAGCGCTGTTACCGGGCCAAGCAGGATGAGCAGCACGCTGATCCACCAGCCATCCACCACGAAGGCAGCTTCGCCAGAGAACTCACCGACCATCAAGATTATGAGCGCGGGAAGGAAGAGTGCCACGGTTTCGATCATGAGGCTGGGCAGTGATGCGACCCCGGCCTGCTTCTTGAGCAAACCGTAGAGCCCGAAGCTGAAGCCAAGGATGAGCGCGATCCATGGGATGCCGCCGTAGTTAATGGTCAGAATCACCACTGCGATCACAGCAATGCCGATCGCGACCCATTGCCCACCGCGCATGCGCTCTTTGAGAACGATCACCCCAAGAGCCACTGTGATGAGCGGGTTCATGAAGTAGCCGAGGGATGCCTGCACCACCTCGTCCACGCTGATGGCATAGACGTAGACCAGCCAGTTCACAGAGAGAAAGAGCGCAGCGAATGTCAGCAGGCGAATTGTTCGTGGATTCGCTGCTTTCCTGATCGAGTTCCATTCGCGGGCAACGGTGAGAACAAGCGCGATGAAGACAAGTGACCAGATAACTCGATGGGCAACGATCTCGATCGGGCTGACCGAATCTAGTAATGCGAAGTAGAGCGGGAAAGCCCCCCACAGCAGATAGGCAACAAAGCCAAGAATCAACCCACTGGTGAAACTTGTTCGGGTGCGAGAACTAGCGATCAGGACACTTCCCAAGTGTCAGAGCCGCGGAGCAGGCTCTGCAGATCTCCCGGACCTTGCTGCGCAACGGCGTTGGCCAGTTGCTCCTGAGCCATCCGGTCATAAGACGGCCGAGTCACGTCGCGGAAAACACCGATGGGGGTGTTGGCCAGACTCCGTGAATCATCGAGCCGGGATAACGCAAAGGCCAGACCTGGATCCTCGGCTTTCGCATCATGCGTGATGATCATGGCCGGGTCGGCAGTGGCCAAATCAGTCACCGAGATATGTCCGCTTGAATCGCGCACGACGCACTTGTCATTATTCGCGCCGAAAATGATCGGTTCACCATCGTGCAAGCGAATGATGTTGTCTTCACGCACATCGGAATCCTTGAGCGGCTCCCATGCACCGTCGTTGAAGATGTTGCAGTTCTGGTAGATCTCCACCAGGGCAGTGCCTTCATGAGCTGCTGCAGCGCGCAGAACCTCGGTGAGGTGCTTGCGGTCCGAGTCGATGGTGCGGGCAACGAAGGTCGCTTCGGCACCGAGTGCAACGGATACCGGATTGAAGGAGTAATCGAGAGAACCCAGTGGAGTTGATTTGGTGATCTTGCCTTGTTCGGATGTGGGGGAGTACTGGCCCTTGGTCAGGCCGTAGATCCGGTTGTTGAACAGCAGAATCTTCAGGTTCACATTCCGGCGCAGCGCATGAATCAAGTGATTACCGCCGATGCTGAGGGCATCGCCATCACCGGTGATAACCCACACCGACAAATCGGGGCGGCTCACCGCAAGGCCGGTAGCAACAGCTGGGGCGCGGCCGTGAATGGAGTGGAGCCCGTAGGTGTCCATATAGAACGGGAAGCGCGAGGAGCAGCCGATGCCGGAGACAAAAACAATGTTCTCTTTGCGTAGACCCAACTCGGGCATGAACCCTTGAACGGCGGCGAGAATCGCGTAGTCACCGCACCCCGGACACCAGCGCACCTCTTGATCGGTCTTGAAATCCTTGGCGGAGAGTTCAACATCAGACTTGGGCACCAGGGAGAGTGCGGGGAATGCGTCGGTGCTCACTTGGTCTCCTCGAGGCTGGCAGCAACGTCGGTAATGACGTCGACGAGTTCTGCGGACTTAAATGGCAAACCGCGAACCTGATTGAAGTTAACGGTGTCAACCAAGAACTTGGCGCGGAGCAACATCGAAAGTTGGCCGAGGTTCATCTCCGGCACGATCACGCGCTCGTAGGACTTCATGACCTCGCCCAGGTTGCTGGGGAAGGGGTTGAGGTGACGCAGGTGAGTCTGGGCAACCTTGATCCCAGAGCGGCGAGCGATCTGGCAGGCCGCACCGATCGGACCGAACGTGGATCCCCAGCCGAGGATCAGCACCTTTGCATCCCCATCGGGATCGTCCACCTCGAGATCAGGGATCGTCGATGCGACAGCGTCAACTTTCGCTTGGCGCAAGCGGACCATGCGGTCGTGGTTGTCTGAATCGTAGGAAATGGTGCCCGGGCCGTCGGCCTTTTCCAGACCCCCGATGCGGTGTTCGAGACCAGCGGTGCCAGGGATCGCCCACGGGCGAGCCAGAGTCTCGGTATCGCGCAGGTAGGGCCAGAACTCGGCAGTGCCGTCGTCTGTGGTGTGGTTTGGGCCGGTCGCAAAGTTCGGATCAATTGACGGCAATGTTGCAACGTCGGGAACCTGCCACGGCTCTGAACCATTGGCCAAGTAGCCATCAGAAAGCAGGAATACCGGTGTGCGGTACTCAATCGCAATCCGTGCGGCCTCGATGGCAGCGTCAAAGCAGTCGGATGGACTCTGCGGAGCGATGATCGGCACCGGTGATTCACCGTTGCGCCCAAACATCGCCTGCAAGAGATCGGACTGTTCAGTTTTGGTGGGTAGACCAGTTGATGGACCGCCGCGCTGCACATCCACGATCAGAAGTGGAAGTTCGAGTGCAACCGCGAGACCGATCGCTTCACTCTTCAGGGCAACACCAGGACCAGATGTGGTGGTGACGCCGAGCGCTCCACCGTAGGAGGCACCAATGGCGGAGGTGGCACCGGCAATTTCATCTTCAGCCTGGAAGGTGAGCACACCAAAGTTCTTGTGCTTGCTCAACTCGTGCAGGATGTCGGAGGCCGGGGTGATCGGGTAAGAACCGAGGAACACGTCAAGACCGGAAAGTTGGCCGGCAGCAACGATTCCGTAGGCGAGCGCGATGTTGCCGGTGATGTTTCGGTAGGTGCCCGTGTTCATGGGCGCCGGGCGCACCTCGTACTGAATCGAGAAATCCTCAGTGGTCTCACCGTACGACCAACCCGCTTCAAGAGCCTTCAGGTTCGCAGCGAGAATTTCCGGCTTGGAAGCGAACTTCTTCTCCAAGAACGCGCGGGTGCCTTCGGTGGGGCGGTGGTAGAGCCAGCACAAAAGACCGAGCGCGAACATGTTCTTTGCGCGCTCAGCCTCCTTCTTGGTGATATCGAATTCCTTGAGAGCTTCAACAGTCATGGATGTCAACGGAATCGCATGCACCCGGTACGTCTCAAGGGAGCCGTCTTCAATGGGGTTGGTCGCATAGCCAACCTTTTCCATATTGCGCTTGGTGAACTCATCAGCGTTGATGATGAGGTCCGCACCGCGAGGCAGGTCTTTGATGTTCGCCTTCAAGGCTGCCGGGTTCATGGCCACCAACACATTGGGAACATCACCTGGTGTGGTGATGACATGGTCGGCAAATGCCAGTTGGAAAGAAGAGACACCAGGCAGGGTTCCTGCTGGCGCCCGAATCTCGGCGGGAAAGTCAGGCAGGGTCAGCAGGTCATTGCCGAGCCAGGCTGTTTCGGAGGTGAACCTGTCGCCGGTGAGTTGCATGCCATCGCCGGAGTCACCGGCAAAACGGATCACGACCCGGTCGAGTTGGACGACCTGCTTGGCCACGACAACCCCTTCCAATTACCCGAAATCGCACCGGGCGCTCTATGTCCCATTCTGGTCCCATTTACCCCTTCCCGCTTGTCCTTCTGACCTTCGATTCATACTAAAAATCTCAGGGTGTCACCGTTTGGGTACTCTGCTGGGCATGCTGCTCACACCTGCTCTTGGCCGGACCCTTGCGGGTAACCTGTCGGTGCAGGCCCACCCCGATATTCACGTGAAATGGGTGCCGCTTGGGCTGGCCTGCTGCTCGGTGGAGATTGAATCCGCGGTGATCAATGGCCTGCTCGTGGAGAGCGCCACAAATCAGCCTGCTGCGTGCACCGTGGTGGTGGTGGCCGGAACCGTAACCGATGCCCTTGCCCCCGGGGTTGTTTCAGTCGTGGTGCAAGCTGCTGAAACTGGACCGGTGCGAGTGCTCTCCTTCGGGGCCTGCGCAGACTCCGGCGGGCCCTACTGGGATGCGCCCACAGTCACCAAAGGAATAGACCAACTGCTCGCTGTGTCTGCGTATGTTCCGGGTTGCCCACCGCGGCCTGAAGCACTCGTTGCGGCGATAGTTGAGCTCGCTCAGCGAGATGAGCTGGCGCCATGAGTACTGAGTGGGTGGACGTACCTGTTTTTGATTGGCACCAGCGGTGCGCAGATGCTTCGTCTCAAGGATTCTCATATCTCGATGTTCTTACCGGGATAGATCGCGGGGATGCGGTCGAAGTAGTGGTGGTGCTGTGCAACCCTGCGGATTGGAGCACCACCTGTTTAAGCACTCGAGTTTCTGTCTCTGATCCTGAAGGTGATGCCGCACTCGATACGGTCACTGATCTTTTCCCGGCCGCCAGTTGGTATGAGCGAGAGACTTCCGAGATGTTCGGGGTAATCTTCACCGGCCTTGCTGATTCGCGCCCCCTATTGCGCCGGGAATTACTAGGTGCGCCTCCACTTCTGAAATCCGTTGTCCTCGCTGCGCGAGTGGCAAAGGAATGGCCCGGCGGTGCAGAACCTTCCGCTCCAGCTGATGGCCGCAAAGCGGGTAACCCGTCAAAACGCAGGCAACGCCCGGCCGGAGTGCCCGCAGATTGGTGGGAACAGCCATGACGTCAGCAACTCCGCACGGAGTTATCGGTTTGATTACCGATGCATGTACGTCGTGCATGTTGTGTGTTCGCGAGTGCCCCACCTGGTGCATCGATCTGGAATCACATATTGAGCAGATCACTGAGGAAGGTGCTCGCCGGCCTCGATCAGTGAACGTGCTCGATAAGTTCGCGATCGATTACTCACTGTGCATGTACTGCGGAATCTGCATAGAGGTGTGCCCATTTGATGCACTCGAATGGCGCGCTGACTTTGATTATGCCGCGCCAAATCGAGCTGGATTGGTGCAGGAGACCGATCAACTTGCATCGTGGATTAGCGACAAGTAGCCCGCCGGTTCGTCATTTCGTTGTCGTCACTGAGTGTTCAGAAAGTCGAACTGAAAATCGAAAAGTCGATGGTTAGATACCGTCTCTGGCCGCCACATTTCCCTCACAAAACAGCCCTTCAACCTGTCCAACTCTGCACAATGTAGGTCATGGCATTCCTCGCAGGCCCGTGCCCACAAACAATTTCGCGACGGAGTGAATGGTTTGTCGATCTTGGGTGATGAAGAAACACCCATGAATTGGAAGCCGACCGTAGTAAAGGATCGACAGTGTTCAGACTGTCACTTGCCATTTGGGGATCACCCCCCAATTCGAACTACTGGCACTGCTTGCTCAGGTACCTCGCTCCAGTATGTCGTGCGCTGGACGAGCAACGCGGATTGGTGAGCTTGGAGATAAAGGTCATCATCAATCTCCTGTCATCCTCGAACGCAGGGGAGATCTTTTTTCAAGGACTATTAGAGGTGGAACTT
>JBIISH010000027.1:0-11586 GCA_044341115.1 Candidatus Nanopelagicales bacterium | reverse complement strand
CGCGGGAGTCATTGCTCACCGTTGCCGAAGACCTCGGGATCCGAGCCGATGAAGGCCGAATAAGTGTTGAAGATTGGCGAGATGGCTGCGCCAGTGGGGCGATAACCGAAGTCTTTGCCTGTGGTACCGCCGCCGTCATAACTCCGGTTGGGCAGGTCAAGTCCAGGGAGAGTGGAGCCTGGGAGGTGGCCGGTGGCCGCACGGGAGCCCTAACCATGAAACTTCGTCAAGCACTTCTTGATATCCAGACCGGCGCCGCCCCAGATCGCCATAACTGGATGCACACCATCTGCTAAGCGGCGCGCGGACCATATGCCACAATAGGGGCGTGATCAGCTCTGTCAGCAACATTATTTTGTAGCGCGTCAACGAACGTTGACGCGCAGCCCTTCGCACCCGCGGGGGGCTTTTTGATTGAGATGAGGACCGCATGACCCGCCCCGACGCTTTTCATGTCTATGACACGACTCTGCGAGACGGTGCCCAAAGAGAAGGCATCTCGTATTCAGTCAACGACAAGCTCGCCGTCGCGCGCTTGCTAGATGAATATGGCGTTGGGTTCATTGAGGGCGGCTGGCCGGGCGCAATGCCTAAAGACACCGAATTCTTTGCACGAGCGCGGACGGAGTTATCTCTACGTAACGCCGAGTTGGTGGCTTTTGGGGCGACTCGAAAAGCGGGTGTGCGGGTCGAAGAGGATCTGCAAGTTCGGGCTTTGCTCGACTCCGAAGCCCCGGTGATCACGATCGTGGCAAAGAGCGACGTGCACCATGTTGTGCAGGCGCTCCGGACCTCGCTAGAAGAAAACGAAGCCATGGTGCGCGACACGGTTCGATTCCTTACCCAGGAGGGCCGGCGGGTGTTCGTCGATATGGAGCATTTCTTCGATGGATACAAACATGATCGTGAGTACGGCGTTCGCCTACTAGTTGCCGCGGCAGAGGAGGGTGCCTCTGTCGGCGTTCTGTGCGACACCAATGGCGGAATGTTGCCCATGGGCGTGCACGCAATTGTTTCTGATGTTCTCCAGCGCTCAGGTGTGCGGCTGGGAATTCATTGCCAAGACGACACCGCCTGCGCGGTTGCCAACACGGTCACGGCGGTTGATGCTGGCGTAACCCACGTCCAGTGCACGGCCAATGGCTATGGCGAACGGACCGGGAACGCTGACCTGTTTCCCGTGGTAGCGAATCTGCAATTGAAGATGGGGATTGATTGCTTGCCCGAGGGCAACATTCGTGAGACTTTCCGGATCTCTCATGCACTCGCGGAGATCGCCAATATCGCGCCAGACACTCATCAGGCATACGCGGGAGTCTCCTCCTTCGCCCACAAAGCGGGACTGCATGCATCTGCGCTGAAGGTCAACCCCGAGTTGTACAACCACATTGACCCCAGCGAGGTCGGAAACGATCAACGCATCCTGGTCACAGAAATGGCTGGTCGGGCATCGATCGAGCTGAAAGGAAAAGAGCTCGGCTATAACCTCACCGGCGACGCCGACCGGATCGGTCGAGTGGTGGACAAGGTGAAAGATCTCGAAGCCAAGGGCTGGACTTTCGAGGCGGCAGATGCCTCGTTTGAACTTTTGCTACTTGCCGAGGATGGGCTGGAAAAGAAATTCGACGTGGAGTCGTGGCGCACGATCGTGGAACAGGATGCCGCCGGGGATGTGCACAGCGAGGCTACTGTCAAAGTGCATGCAAATGGTGAACGGTTCATCTCAACAGCCGAAGGCAATGGTCCAGTCAACGCACTCGATCGTGCACTACGGGCAGCTGTGGCACAGTTATATCCGCAGGTTGAGGACCTTGAATTGGTGGATTACAAGGTGCGAATCCTCGAAGGGGTCACTGGTACCGATGCCATCACTCGCGTGCTCGTGGGTACCACGGATGGTCATGGAGATTGGTCAACCGTGGGCGTTCATGAGAACGTGATTGCCGCATCATGGATGGCCTTGGAAGATTCGCTCACCTTCGGCTTAGTGAGAGCAGAGCGGCGTGCGGAATAGGCTGTCACGGTGCGCATAGCCCGAGTAAGTCTTGACGGTGATATCCATTACGCGGTTCTTCATGATGCTGCTCCTGACTCGGGGGCGCCCGAAGAGACCATCGTTGCGTTGTTGGCTGGTCACCCGTTTGGTGACATAGCGCCAGAGGGCACGGTGCTCCCGCTCTCTGCGGTAAAGCTGCTCGCACCCGTAATTCCGTCGAAAGTGATTGCCATCGGCAAGAATTACGTTGACCATGCTGCTGAAATGGGTGGGGTTCCTCCCGTTTCTCCGCTTCTGTTCTTGAAACCGTCGACCAGTGTGATTGGACCGGACGATTCGATTGTGCTGCCGTGGCAGTCTGAGCGGGTGGACCATGAGGCCGAGCTGGCAGTGGTGATCGGCCGGATGTGCAAGGACGTTCCCGCTGAGCATGCCTTCGATGTGGTGTTGGGCTTTACCTGCGCCAACGACGTCACTGCCAGAGACCTTCAAAAGGTCGATGGTCAATGGACCCGCGCTAAAGGTTTTGACACATTTTGCCCCTTGGGCCCATGGATTGAAACTGATCTGGTTATTGAGGATGCTGCCATCACGTGCTCGGTAAACGGCACGGTCACGCAGGATGGCAACGTCGTCGACCTCGTGCACGACATACCCGCCTTGATCGCCTATGCATCATCTGTCATGACGTTGCTCCCAGGCGATGTCATTCTCACCGGAACACCTGCGGGGGTGGGACCGATTGTCGCTGGTGACACTGTCAGCGTCACTGTTCATGGGATAGGCACGCTGACTAATTCGGTGGTGGATCATGTCTGAGAACATTCGCGTTCGTTTTTGCCCCTCACCCACGGGCAATCCGCATGTGGGGATGATCCGCACAGCTTTGTTCAACTGGGCATTCGCCCGGCACACAGGTGGCACGTTTGTGTTTCGCATCGAAGACACAGACTCGGCGCGTGACTCCCAGGAGTCTTACGATGCGCTGCTCGCCTCATTGCGCTGGCTGGGTTTGGACTGGGATGAGGGCCCCGAGGTGGGTGGCGACTATGGCCCGTACCGACAGTCGGAGCGCATGGATATTTACGCCGATGTAGCCAATAAATTGCACGAGAGCGGTCACGCCTACTACTGCTATTGCAGTCCAGAGGAATTAGAGAATGCGCGTGAAGCCGCGAAGGCTGAAAGCCGCACTCCGGGATATGCGGGTACCTGTCGTGACTTATCGGAAGAGGAGATTGCCGCATTCGTCGCACAAGGTCGTGAACCGGTACTGCGCTTTCGAATGCCTGATCGCGACTTCACATGGGATGACCTTGTCCGTGGAGACATCACCTTTGCTGCTGAACACGTACCAGATTATGTGCTCGTACGCGCCAACGGTGAGCCGCTGTACACCCTCGTTAACCCGGTCGACGATGCCATGATGCGGATTACTCACGTGCTGCGCGGCGAGGACCTGCTTTCATCCACTCCGAGGCAGTTGGCACTCTATGAAGCTTTGGCCGCTATCGGTGTCAGCGATGGCACGACGCCACGGTTTGGTCACCTTCCTTACGTAATGGGAGAGGGCAACAAGAAACTTTCCAAGCGTGATCCTGAGTCGTCTTTACACATGTATCGCGAGAATGGCTACCTTCCTGAGGCTCTGCTCAATTACTTGGCGCTCCTCGGTTGGTCGATGGGCAATGACGTTGAGTTCTTCGACAAGGAAGCGATGGCTGCGGCATTTACCCTCGAGCGGGTCAATCCCAACCCAGCTCGTTTTGACCTGAAGAAGTGCACCGCGCTCAACGGCGACTGGATCAGGGCGCTCTCATTGGAATCACTCATCGCCAGGCTCACTCCTTTGCTGCATGAGGCCGGATTGGTCGACGAAGTTCCTACAGCAGCGCAGATGGCACTCCTCGAAGCTGGTGTGCCGTTGATTCAGGAGCGAATGGAGACGCTCAACCAGGCGGAGGCGATGCTGTCATTCTTGCTCGTCGACCCTCAGAATTTTGTTGTAGATGCCGATGACAGCGCTGCTGTCTTGGGGCCTGCGGCCGACAGCGTGCTTGCTGCCGCATCGGCGGCCCTGCAGGATCTAGAACCCTGGACTACAGAATCAATCCAAGAAGCTCTGCGTGCCGCACTGATTGAAGGTCTGGGCATCAAACCAAAATTGGCATTTGGTCCGGTTCGAGTTGCTGTCACGGGCCGACGGGTATCCCCACCACTTTTTGAGTCGATGGAGATTCTCGGCCGGGATGAGTCCTTGTCGCGTTTGCAGACCGCCCGGTCGACCTGACCTAGCCCATCACCTACACTTACCTGCGTCCCATGGGGTATGGGGTAATTGGCAGCCCAACTGATTCTGGTTCAGTTAGTCTAGGTTCGAGTCCTGGTACCCCAGCTAGCCGCGGGTTTAAACGCCTGCGGCTTTTAGCACGGCCCCGTTGTGTAGTGGCCTAGCACGCCGCCCTCTCAAGGCGGTAGCGCGGGTTCGAATCCCGTCGGGGCTACGTGATCAGAAAGGCCCACCTGCGGGTGGGCCTTTCTGCATGACCAGCCACCCACAGTTCCTTGAGCGGGGCTTCATAGAATGGCCCCACTTCTGCTGGTCGAGCACAAGCAGAATCACAGGATCGAATCAATCGTGGAGGTTTTCATGGGTCGGACTATGGCGGAGAAGGTCTGGGAGGACCACATCGTCCGCAGCGCCGAAGGTGAGCCGGATCTTCTGTACATTGATTTGCATCTGGTCCACGAAGTTACGAGCCCGCAAGCCTTCGATGGTCTCCGCGCGACCGGACGCCCGTTACGCCGCCCGGACTTAACTGTGGCAACAGAGGATCACAACATCCCCACCATCGACATTGATAAGCCGATCGTCGATCCCGTCTCACGGGCCCAGGTTGAGGCACTGCGCACGAACTGTGCTGAGTTTGGTGTTCCGCTCTATTCGCTAGGCGACATTGAGCAGGGGATCGTGCACGTGGTGGGTCCGCAAATGGGTCTTACTCAGCCGGGCATGACGGTTGTCTGCGGTGACTCGCACACCAGCACCCACGGCGCTTTCGGTGCGCTGGCTTTTGGCATTGGCACAAGTGAGGTTGAGCACGTTCTGGCCACCCAGACGCTCCCGCTCAAGCCATTCAAGACCATGGCGATTACCGTCGACGGTGAATTGGCGGAAGGTGTCAGCGCCAAAGACATAATTTTGGCGGTGATTGCCCAAATCGGCACAGGTGGCGGTCAGGGTTACGTTCTGGAGTACCGGGGGTCTGCGATTCGGGCCCTTTCCATGGAAGGCCGCATGACAATCTGCAACATGTCCATTGAGGCCGGTGCCCGTGCTGGGATGGTTGCCCCCGATCAGACCACCTTCGACTACCTCAAAGGCCGTGCCAAAGCACCGTCGGGTGCAGATTGGGATGCGGCTCTTGAGTATTGGAGCACGCTTGTTACTGACGACGATGCGGAGTTCGATGCGGAGGTAGTCATTGATGCGGCATCCCTCACCCCGTTCGTCACCTGGGGAACCAACCCTGGGCAGGGTCTGCCCCTTTCCGGGTCTGTCCCATCGCCTGATCAGGCGCGCGACGAGGTCGAGCGGGTAGCCATCGAGCGGGCATTGGAATACATGGATCTCACACCAGGAACCCCGCTTCGCGAGATCCCCATCGACACCGTTTTTGTCGGTTCGTGCACAAACGGTCGGATTGAGGACCTTCGAATCGTCGCTGAGGTTCTGCGTGGGAGGAACGTCGCGCCAGGAATGCGCATGCTGGTTGTTCCCGGTTCCGTGCGGGTGCGACTGCAAGCAGAGAGTGAAGGCCTTAACGACGTATTCACGGCTGCTGGTGCTGAATGGCGAGGGGCAGGATGTTCCATGTGTTTGGCGATGAACCCCGACAAACTCACTCCTGGGGAGCGCGCAGCCTCGACTTCCAATCGAAACTTTGAAGGCCGGCAAGGACCGGGTGGACGCACCCACCTTGTGTCACCTGCGGTAGCTGCTGCCACCGCGGTTCGCGGTCGTTTGTCATCCCCTGCTGATCTCACCACCGTGGCCTAAGGAGTCGATCATGGAAGCATTCATCACCCACACTGGAACGGCTATTCCGCTGCGCAGGAGTAACGTCGATACGGATCAAATTATCCCGGCCGAGTACCTCAAGCGGATCACCCGCGACGGCTTTGAAGATGGTCTCTTTTCCGCTTGGCGCAAGGATCCTGATTTTGTGCTGAACAAGGAGCACCACAAAGGCGCGTCGATTCTGATCGCTGGCCCAGACTTTGGCACCGGTTCATCGCGGGAACATGCTGTGTGGGCGCTACAGAACTACGGCTTCAAGGTCGTTCTTTCCTCACGATTCGCCGACATTTTTCGTGGAAACTCGGGAAAGGGTGGGTTGCTCACAGCGCAGGTATCTCAAGATGTCATTGAGTCACTCTGGGAAGCGGTTGAGACTGACCCATCTGTGCTCATCACCGTGGATCTGGAAAGCCGCACCGTCTCAGCCGGCGACATCACAGCTGAATTTGAAGTGGATGACTACGTGCGGTGGCGGCTCATGGAGGGACTCGACGATATTGGCATCACGCTTCAGTACGGCGATGAGATTGCCGCGTTTGAAGCCGCCCGTCCTTCCTACAAGCCGGTCGCTGGCTAATCGATCACAAGCGCATATAGTGTGGTCTTCGATCGCAGGAAAAGTGTTGCCCTGTAACGATTCTCGATGATTTTTGTCGGCGTGGCGTACCTCATCGTGGCTAGATCGTCACTACATTGATAAAGCGATCAACCGATCGTCATCTGACACCCTCCGGAGGGGTTTTCCTGTGAATAAGGCAGAAATAATTGACTCAGTGTCCGCTCGTCTCGATCTCGCCAAGCGCGATGTCACCGACGTAGTCGACGCATTCATCGAAGAGACCAAGAAGGCTCTCGTTCGTGGCGAAAAAGTTGCCGTTAGCGGATTTGGCGTCTTTGAGGCATCGCATCGCAAGGCTCGCCTCGGTCGCAACCCGCGCACCGGCGAGACCGTGAAGATCAAGGCCACCAAGATCCCCAAGTTCCGTCCCGGCACTGAATTCAAGGCTGTGGTGAACGGATCCAAGAAGGTCGAGACCAAGGCTGGCGTGAAGAAGGCAGCACCGAAGAAGGCCGCTGCCAAGAAAGCAGCACCGAAGAAAGCCGCTGCCAAGAAGGTTGTGAAGAAGGCAGCACCGAAGAAGGCTGCAGCTAAGAAGACCACTCGTCGCTAGAAGTTCTTTGTGTTGTGGGTCGGACTCCGGGAGGGTCCGGCCCACAATTTTTTTGTGGTCACGAAGGCAAGCGCACGGACACCACATCAGCACTGTGTGCGCTCGCGAAAGCCACAATGAGTCTTTGGCCTAGAGCGGGCGCGAGAACACCACTTGCATGCACAAGGGACTGATCAACGCACATGGTTTTCCCGGATTCGTCGGCACAGTAAATTTCGTTCGCCATGATTGACATGATTGTCACTATTCGTTCCGAATCTCCGCCATGAAGTGAGTTCATGAACCCGCTGCCCGGGCGGTCACTACATCTGCGGTGTTCAGACCCACGCCGATTCGGATCGCGTCCCACAGGTCTACCTCGGTATCGACATCCCTATGCAGTTGCGCGCTCCACAGCGATCCAGGTTCAGCATCGATCTCGGTAGCTCCAGAGGCGCGATGGGCGGCTCGGGAGCGCTCACCGAAGTGGGTTTCGATCAGCCCACCTTTTCGGGAGAACCACATAGTGGAGCCAGTGCCGGCTTCATCTGACACGAAGGCGACCTCGACGCGCGCGGCCGTATTAAGTGCGACGTTCAGTGCACCGGGCGTGAGGCAAGGTAGATCGCCCAGGATCACGGCAATGCCATGGCCTGGCGGGACCTCAAAGGCTGCTTGGGCAACTGCTTGATTAATTCCGTCGGGAGCCGCTTCAACGGTGATGAAGCAGTTCTGGGCAGCGGCAATGTCGGCCACAGTTGGATCTGCAGTGACCACTCGAATGTGGGCAACCTCTGAACTTTCACGCACCGCAGAAATCACATCGAGCAAGAAGGCGTGAGCGAAAATTGGCCCGGACGGCAGTCGAGACTTCGCCGAAGCGAATGGTTTGACCGGGATTATCACTGACCAATCGTGAGAAGGCACCGCCCCATTCAATACCCACAGCAATCACTCTCTGCGCGCCGCCTCGCAAAAGATGACAATAGTTTTTCTCGTGTGCGACATTTCGTGGATAGGTAGTCTGTCGAGGTGTCTGGATCAACCCGGGTTCGTCGACGCTGGCCTCTTGGCTGGGGATTCCGGCTTGCCGTGGCCATGTTGTGGACACCCATGATGTTATTCACCAAGCGGGATTGGAAAGGTGCTGAAAAATTAGAGTCCGATGGTGCCGGAATCATCGTCGTGACAAACCATATTTCCTGGTTTGACCCTCTCACGATCGCTCTGATTTTGTGGAATTCCGACCGACCCCCGAGATTCCTCGCCAAAGAATCGGTATTCCGGGTACCCGTGATGGGGGCGGTGATCACCAGTGCCGGCCAAATCAAGGTGTACCGAGAAACCGCCAACGCGGTCGACGCTGTTCGCGATGCGATTGCAGCCGTCGAAGCTGGCGAATGCGTCGTCGTCTACCCGGAGGGGACGATCACTCGGGACCCAGATTTATGGCCGATGGAGGGCAAGACTGGGGCCGCCCGAATTGCTCTCGCCACCGGCAGGCCCGTTTTTCCCGTGGCGATGTGGGGCCCGCAAGAGGTCATGCGCCCCTACCGCAAGGAGTTCCGCATTTTCCCCAGGAAAACCATGCGGGTGCGCGTGGGAGATCCGGTTGATCTCTCAGCCTTTGCCGGCCGCGAGCTCGATGCAGATACTCTGCATGCAGCCTCCGATTGCATCATGGATGCGTTGACCGCAGAGCTCGCCGTTATCCGCGATGAGCCTGCCCCATCGCACCGGTTCATGAAGGAGCAGAAGACCGCGACGGATATGACCAACACCGAAGAGGAGCAGACGTGATGCAGGTCGCCATGATGGGGAGCGGCTCCTGGGGAACCGCCTGTGCCATGGTGTTGGCAGATGCCGGGAACAGCGTCACGATCTGGGGTCGAGATCGTGCAGTAGTCGACGACATAAACCTGCACCATCGCAATCGGGTGTATCACCCCGGTGTGCGACTCCCAGATTCAGTGACGGCAACGTTGGATGCCGGCCGGGCGATCGATTCTGCTGAATTGTTAGTCCTTGCACTCCCTTCGCAGGTGGCGCGAGCCCATCTTGAAGGGTGGCATTCACATCTTGGCCACCACGTGAGCTACATGAGCCTGATTAAGGGCATCGAAATCAACACGAGCTTGCGCATGAGCCAAGTCATCGAACAAGTGACAGGTGCAGAACCCTCCAAGGTTTCAGTGCTGTCAGGTCCTAACCTTGCAAAGGAAATTGCCGAGCACCAGCCAACCGCCACCACGATTGCTTGCACGAATGAGATCCAAGCGAAACGGATGCAGGCAGCCTTCATGACCGACTACTTCCGTCCTTACTGGACTACAGATGTTGTCGGCACCGAAATTGGTGGTGCAGTCAAGAATGTGATCGCGCTGGCCAACGGCATCGCGGTGGGAATGGGGTTGGGTGAAAATACCCAGGCGTCCTTGATGACTCGGGGCTTAGCCGAGATGGCCCGACTTGGAGTCGCTCTTGGCGCTGATCCACTCACTTTCCAAGGCCTAGCCGGCATCGGTGATCTTGTGGCAACCTGCCAGTCGCCACTTTCTCGCAACCGCTCATTCGGTGAAAGCCTTGGCCGTGGTCTTTCGGTTGAAGAGACCATCAAGATCACGCAGCAAACGTGCGAGGCTTATCGGAGTTGCCAGCCGATCATTGACCTTGCGCACCAGAACGGGGTCTCCATGCCGATCACTGAGCAGGTGGTGCAGGTGTTGCATTTTGGCCGCTCGCCACGAGAGCTAGTTCGTGCCTTTATGTCTCGCGACATTAAGGCTGAGACAGAAGGAGTTGGCGTCTAGTTAGCTTTGCGATCGATCAAGTGCTTGCTGCAGATCAGCCAGCAGATCGCTTTCATACTCAATGCCAAAAGACAGTCTGATCAGTGACTCAGGTACCCGCGGGCTTTCTAGCGGCCAACGTCGGCGCCTTTCCAGCAGTGACTCAACTCCACCGAGACTCGTCGCGTGGGTCCACACCTGAACGGATTCACACACTCGCTCGGCTGCCTCTGCGCCACCTACAATTTCGATCGCTGCCATGGTGCCAAAACCTGGATATCGAACTTTGGTGATGGCAGGGTGAGCGCTGATGGCCTGGGTGATGGCAATCGCATTTACTTGGGCGCGTTCAACTCGAAGGCCAAGCGTGCGCAAGCCGCGCAGTGCGAGATAACAATCAAATGCACTCGGAGCCGCACCCAAAAGGACTCGTCGGATGCGTAACTTCTCAGCCATGTCTGCATCTTGCGTAACCAAGGCTCCCATCAAGAGGTCGGAGTGACCGCTGATGGATTTGGTCACGCTATGCAAGACGATGTCTGCGCCCCATTCCAGTGGTCGCTGAATGATCGGTGTGGCAAAGGTGTTGTCAACGACTGTGTGCACGCCTTTCCGGCGGGCTTCGGGAATCACCACCTCAAGTTCGGCAACGTCGAGCATGGGATTCGTGGGGGATTCCATCCACAGGGTGTGAGCGCCATCAAGTGCGGCAAGCACGCCTTTGGTGTCGTGTGCATCGACAATGCGAAGGTTGATCGCCCCGCGCTCGTCGAGTTCACGCAGTCGCACGGCAACGCCGGTATACGCCGCGCTGGGCGCAACGACTGTGACACCCCCCGGCCAGGTATCAAACACTGCATTTGCCGCGGCCATGCCGGATGCAAAAGCAATGGCGATGCCACCTTCGATCTCACCTAGCGCCTCTTCGAATGCAGCGGTAGTGGGCGCACCCTCGCGGGCATATTCATACGGGCCCCCCGCGTGGAGTGCCGAAACTGGAACGATCGGAGCGTTCAAGGGTGCATCGGGCTCGCGGGCAGGGCGCCCTGCAGCGACAACCCGGGTGAGTAGGTGCCGCGGGTTCGGCTCTGCTTCGGACATGAGCGCGAGACTAGCTCAGCCGGTGGTGCGTCACTAAGTAAGCGCCCACGGGGTACGGTCAAGCCCATGAGTCGTGTTCGGGTGTGCGTGCTTTTCGGTGGGCGCAGCTCAGAGCACGAGATTTCCTGTGTGAGTGCCGGCGGCATTCTGGCGGCTCTGGATCCGCTTCGGTACGAGGTCATCGCGGTGGGCATCACAAAATCTGGTCGGTGGACTCTGTTCGCGGAGGATGCGAGTGCGCTGGCCATCGTGAATGGGAAGTTGCCGGAGGTCTCGGAAGGTGGTGTCGCCGTCCAACTAGCCATTAACCCCGCATCGCCTGGGCTCATGGTGGGTGGAGAGTTCATCGACCTTGATGTTGTTTTTCCCGTTCTTCATGGGCCATGGGGAGAAGATGGCACTGTTCAAGGACTCTTAGAGCTCGCGGGAGTGCCGTACGTCGGCTCCGGGGTACTTGCAAGTGCGACC
>JBIISH010000026.1:0-11619 GCA_044341115.1 Candidatus Nanopelagicales bacterium | reverse complement strand
GAGCGCAGTCGGTGAAGTTGATGTGATCCTCGGGTCTGCACGACCCGTTGCCGCCAACATCGCCCTATGGGATGGTCACGCAGGAGAGCGCATCGCTGACGCCATCACGCACTGGTTGTTGACGGTACCGTCGCGTGGCGATGGGGTGGAGGCTCGTGATGGATGAGGCTTGTTATGGGTGAGGCTTGTTATGGATGAGCTGCGCGAGCCCGACGATCACGCGCTCCTCGACGCACTCGAGGAGGCGCGCACACGTGCCGAGGACGCTGAGCGGTCACTGGCCCGGTTGCAGGGCTCCTTCACGATGACGGTCGGACAACTCGTGATCGATGCCGGGCAAAGTCGCCGGCAGTTGTTCGCTCTCCCCGTCACCTTGCTGCGCATGCGCCGCTCCCGACGCGCCACCCGTGCTACCGCGACCCAGAGGGTGGCGAGCACCACGGTGCTTGAACCGCGAGACGCAAGCCTGCGCGTGGGATCACACCGTCTGCTGCTGGCCCGCCGATCCGTGACACTCGACACCCTTCCGTCGATCGTGCTGATCGGTCCATCCGAGTTCGCCCGCGCATTCGCGGGTCGGGCACATGTCAGTCCCGCCTTGCCACACAACGCGAGTGACCTGGTGCGCGCGCTGGATCCCGATCTCGTCCTCGTGCATGCGCACGCAGGGACGCCCGATTCGGTCTGGTTTCCTCTCGGTGAGCCCGGAGAGGCGGTGCGGGAGCGTGCCGTGATCGACGTGCGCGAGACGGCTCGCCGTCTTGGACGACCCCTTGTGCTGATCCACGATCCCGTGCGGGCGCCCGGACTCAACGCCTTCGCCGCCACGTGTGACCACGTGCTCGCCTACGACAGCCCGGATCTCCTTGCACAGCTCGACGAACTCCTGAGTGACCGACGTGACTGACCGGTCTCTGCGCGCTCTCGTGTATGGCGACGTCAACCTCAACCTCATCGACGGTTCCGCGGTGTGGCTCGCGTCGACGGTTGAATGCCTCGCCCGCGCCGGTGTCACTGTCACGGTGCTGCTCAAGGCGAGGATCGAGACCGACCGGCTGCTACGACCGCTCCGGGCGCTGCCAAGCGTGGCGCTCGTCGAGCCGACCGGCTCAGCGCTGACGCCGCATGCGGCAGCAAGCGCCACGGCTGCGCTGCATCGGGAGCGGCCCTTCGACCTCGTTGTCGTGCGCGGCGCGAGCGCTGCTGCCGCCATGGTCGACGAGGGATCGCTGGAGGGCGCGCTGTGGACATATCTGACCGATGTGCCGCAGAGTGTCACGGAACTCGATGCGGCCGCACTCGATCGACTCACCGCGATAGTTCGCGGCAGTCGCCGCCTGCTGTGCCAGACACCTGAGCTGCGCGGATTCATCGAGGCTGTCGTGCCTGCGGCTGCGGGCCGCACCGTGCTGTGGGAGCCGATCATTGCGACCGTCACTGATCTCCCGAAGCGCGAGGGTCGCGATGAAGGAACGATGTGGACCGAGGAACCGGGCGAATTGCGCATCGGCTACGCCGGCAAGTTCGCCCCGGACTGGAATACCGATCGCATGCTGGAACTGCCCGCCCAGCTCGCCGCCCGCGGTGTCCGAGTCCACCTGGAGATGATTGGCGACAAGATCCATCGCCAGGATGCCGGGTTCGCCGATCGTATGGACCGCGGCCTCGCGGACTCGACTGTTGTGCGATCGCATGGGGGCCTCGATCGCGAGACGACCATGAACATCATGGCCTCATGGGACATCGGCTTGTCGTGGCGCAGCCCCGCACTCGACGCCTCGCTGGAGCTCTCCACCAAAGTGCTGGAGTACGGCTCCGTCGGGACGGCACCGGTGCTCAATCGCACACCGATGCATGAGCGTCTCCTCGGTTCGGACTATCCGCTCTTCGTGACGTCGGATGCTTCTGTCATCGACGTCCTGGACCGGGCGCACAGCGATCGAAGTCTTCTCCGCGAAGCAGCCGCACGTGCGCACCAGGCTTCGGCGCACTACACGATGGCGGCTGCCGTCGAGCGCACGCGCACCCTGCTGGCGCGCTCCTTCTCGCACTCGGCTGCGTTGCCTCGCCCGCGTGCGATCCGACTCGTGATCGCCGGCCATGATCTGAAGTTCATGCATGGCATCGCGGATCTCCTCGCAACGAATCCAGCCATCGACGTACGGATCGACGCGTGGGAGGCCCTCGCCGTCCACGACGAGCAGCGCAGTCAGGAACTGCTGGCATGGGCCGATGTCATCGTGTGCGAATGGGCCGGGCCGAACACCGTGTGGTACTCGGCACGGCTGCGACGCGATCAGCGGCTGATCGTGCGCCTCCATCGATTCGAGTTGCACTCACCATGGATCCACGATGTCAGACCCGGCGCGATCGAGAGAATCGTCTGCGTCAATGAGCACTACCGGCAGCGGGTAGTGGCCGAGACGACGTTCTCGGACGACGCCGTGATCGTCATACCGAACGCCGTGGACCGCGCGTACTTCGATCGACCGAAGGCTCCTGGAAGTGAACGCGTTCTCGGCATGCTCGGAATCGTTCCGCTGCGCAAGCGACCTGATCGTGCACTGCGCATCCTGCGACAGGTGAACAGCACACTCCCCGGGTTCCAGCTCTCCCTGAAGTCGGCGATGCCCTGGGATCTAACGTGGATCTGGCGGCAGCCCGAGGAGCGCGCCTTTTACGTGCGGCTGCTCGACGAGATAGCACGCGATCCCCAGCTGCAGGGGAGTGTCGTCCTCGAGGCGCACGGTGGTGACGTCGCCGCCTGGCTGCAGCGCACCGGCTGGGTGCTGTCACTCTCCGACGACGAGAGCTTCCATCTCGCACCGGCCGAGGGCATGGCCGCCGGATGCGTCCCGCTCATTATGGACTGGCCGGGCGCAGCAGACGTGTACGACGATGAGTTCATCCACCGCAGCGAGAATGAGATCGTGGAGCGAATTGTTTCGGTGACGGCCGACGTCGGCTTCGATCGCAGCAGCGCTCAGGCGCGGGCCGCATTCCCCGAGGAGTACGACCTGCCCAATGTTGCGAGGCAGTGGGCGGCGTTGATTCTGGGTGCCGACACGAATTCCGGTGGTCCGTGACACCGGCGTGGCTCGAGCGTCCTGTGCTCGTCGGGGGCACCGGCCGCAGCGGCACCACCATCGCCGGTCAGTTGCTGCATCACCATCCTGCACTCGCACTCACCACACCAGCGGAACTGCGATTCCTCACCGGAAACGAAGGTGTGGTGCGGACCCTTGCCGCCCAGGCTGAGGGCGGCGCTGTGGCACGTGCCGCGCGCGATCGCCTCACACGTCGCCTCCGCGGTCGCTTCTACCGCTGGTCCAAACCCTCCGGTGTAGAGGAGGGGCTGCACCGCACAGTCGACCAGGCGACTCTCGATGCCGCTGTCGAGGAGTACCTCGCCCGTGCTGAAACGGATCCCGTGGAGGCAGCGCGCGGGCTCATCTTTGCCATCGTCCCCTCCACCCTGCGCAGGCATCAAGGGTCGCGGTGGGTCGACACCACACCGTCCAACGTGCAGTGCACGCAACTCCTGCACGAATTGCTGCCGGAGGCGCGGTTCCTGCACATGATGCGCGATGGTCGGGACGTCGCAGTCTCGTTCGCGAGCCAGAAGTTCGGTCCGGATGATCCGATCGAGGCCCTCGACATGTGGGGTGAGCGAATGGTCGGTGCGAGTATGCAGCAGTCTCTCGTTCCCGAGGGCATCGTTCTGCGGGTCGACCTCGCCGAATGGGCCGGCGCGAGCGGCCTTGCGTCACTCCACAAGATCTGCGACTTTCTCGAGGTGGGCGAAGATGCCGGGCTCGATGCGTGGTTCAGCACAAACGTCACCTCCGCCTCGATGCACCAAGGTCGATGGCGCGCAGAACTCAGCCGTCGCAAGGCCTCAACACTGGACCGTCGCTACGAGCACTGGTGCGCGGTCCTCACCGAACGCTTTCCACAGTTCCCACTTCCCCGATCCAGCTGACGCGCGAGGAGAACTCCACGCGAGTTCCGGTGTGACGACACTGCATGTCCCACGCCCACGAGGGTGATGATCCGACAAAGGACCGCACGCGCACGGGAGTGGGGGTCACTTTCCTCCCCGACTCCACGCAGATCACCTGCACCGTGGCGTCCGAATCAGTCACGAGCAATCCGGTGGCGGTTCCGTCGGCCGAGCGAACGGGCTCCCAGCCGGGAGAGAATTGCCAATGCTGGATCCAGGTGCCCGAGGCGGTCGAGGTCGCGCTGTCGGTCACCTTGACCCGATCGGGGTCGAAGAAGACTGCACGCTGATGCCGCCATGGATTCGAAGCCTGGAGCAGGTACGCATGTTCACCCGTTCGACGTGCCGACATCTCGGAGTCCGACGATGCGCCCACCAGCTCGAGTGTGGAGTGAGCGGATGCGCCGCGCGACCACTCCAGCGCCCGTGCATCACTCTTTGGCGCCGTTGCTCGATCCTCCAGAACGGAGATGCCGCGTGTGAACCATGTGACCGCGCCGTGATCGAGGTGCCCGTGAGGCATGCGACGTGGGCCGAAGCGAGCGGTGTAATGCATGCCGTCGACCGTCGATGCCGCCCAGCCCTCGTCAGAACACCACAGGGTTCCACCACCTCGGCGTTCAGTACGGATGCGTCCGTCTCCGATCGGCTCGAGAACCCCATCGGGTCGGGTGAGTGCGGTCAATGCCTGCTGCGCCCGGCGATCACTCGACACACCGACAGCCCGACTCAGCCTCTCCCACAAGGACACGTTTAGCGCCTGGTACCCGCTGGACTGCTCGTCGCTCATCCCGCAGGGAGCGAACACCTCCGCCCGGTCGCGAACCGTTCGCTCCTGCGCCTTCGCCAACCACTGCGGCTGGTCGAAGAACCTACCCGCACGTGTCAGGACCAGGTTCGACTGCGCGCCGTGATTGTGCGGTCGGGCCAGCGGCAGACCGTAGTAGCGACGATCGTCAAGGAGCGCATCGCCGAGCCGGACTGCGACGGCCGCGAACTCTGCACGACCCGTGCGCCGGTATAGGCATTCCATCGTCTCTAGGCGGCGGCGGATCTGGCCCTCCGTCCAGCCGGTGCGCCGCAGGGTGCCCTCGTCGACATCTGGCCCGGGATCCGGCAGCGCTTCGGTGTAGGCGGCGACAACGTCGGCGGTGCGCCCGGGATTGGTGGCGGCCTGCGGAATTAGCCACGCCAACGAATGCAGCCACAGCGCGTCACGGCCCGACGTGGCGCGCAGTCGCGAGAACCCCGCTTCGGTCAGCGGGGAGGTGTCACCTCGCCAGGTCAGCTCGGTGAGCCCGGCATCAACGCGCGCGCCGATGGAGTCCGTGCGCGAGACAAGTGCCCCGCACGAGGATCCTCCCGAACGGGTGGTGTCTGTGGAATCTGGCGCCGGTCCCGGCACGGCCATCGCCGCCGGAGCGATGACACCGGCGAGGAGTCCGGCCGTCAGTGACACCGCTGCCACGACCACGATGATGCTGCGCAGAAGGCCATGCGACGGTCTCATCACTGTGACAGTATCGCCGTCGCGGCGGCGTCCACGTGCCGATTCCACGGGAGGGTGACATCGACGGCGAACCTGTCCAGACCCTGGCGATCATCGGACTGGGCTACGTCGGACTTCCTCTCGCCGCTCGCGCCGTCGAGTGCGGCCTCGACGTCTACGGCGTCGACTCCGCCGAGCGAGTGATCGATGGCCTGCTGGCCGGGAATTCGCACGTCGATGACATCGACGATGACGACGTGGCACGGATGCTGGCGCGCGGCTTTCGCCCCGTGCATGCGACCGACCCTCTGCCCCGTGCGGATGCCTACGTCATCTGCGTGCCAACCCCGCTGTCCGGGGATGGTGGCCCAGACCTCACTGCCATTAGGGCTGCCGGACACAACATCGCCACGGCGCTGACTCCAGGCGCCCTGGTGGTCCTGGAGTCCACGAGCTACCCGGGCACCACAGAGACGGTCCTGCGACTCATCCTCGAGTCATCGGGGCTGCGCGCAGGATCGGACTTCCACCTGGCCTTCTCCCCCGAGCGCATCGATCCCGGTCGCGCATCACATCCGTTCGGCCGTGTGCCGAAGGTGGTCGGAGGACTCACCCCCGCGTGCCGCGATGCCGCCGTGGATCTCTATGCACGGCTGGTCGACACAGTGGTCACAACGCGCGGCCTGCGCGAGGCCGAGATGGCCAAACTTATTGAGAACACCTATCGACACGTGAACATCGCACTCATCAACGAGCTTGCCCGCTTCTGCGACCTTCTGGACATCGACATCTGGGATGCGATCTCGGCAGCGGAGTCCAAGCCCTTCGGTTTCCAGCGCTTCGACCCGGGACCGGGCGTAGGCGGACACTGCATCCCGATCGACCCGAACTACCTGAGCCATTACGTCGAGGCGGAGACGGGTGAGCAGTTCAGGTTCGTGCATCTGGCCCAGGAGATCAATGCAGGCATGCCCGCCTACGTGGCGTCGCGGATCGAGCGCATGCTCACCGAACGTAACCGCACGCTGATGGGCGCCCGTGTGCTGCTGATCGGAATTACCTACAAGGCCGACGTTGCCGATGCCCGCGAGACCCCCGCTGTACCGCTCGCTGAAGTGTTGGTCAACGGTGGCGCGTCAGTCTTGATCCACGATCCACTTCTTCCAGAGTGGTCCGCCGGAGAAACTCCGACGACTCCCGTCCCCGATCTCGAAGAGGCACTCGCACTGTGCGACATCGCTGTGCTGCTGCAGGCGCACAGCTGCCTAGACGTTGACCTGATCGCGCGCGCGGCCCCCCTACTGCTCGATACCCGAGGCCGCATAGCGCGCGAGGCACCGCGCATCGAGCGGCTCTGACGACCGAGATTCCCATCAGACTGACTGCGTAATCAACCAGACTGCTCGGCCCACCACTCGAGCAGAGCCTTCGTGGCTTCATCGGTTGATAGCGGGCCGCGATCTAGGCGCAGTTCGAGTAAGAAGTTGTACGCCTTACCCACTATTGGCCCTGGTGGGATGTTCAGGATCGACATGATCGCGGCGCCGTCAAGGTCAGGACGAATCGAGGCTAGTTCCTCTTGCTCGGCGAGCACCGCGATGCGATCTTCCAAGGAGCCATAGGCACTTTGCAATGCAGCTGCGCGTCGCTTGTTGCGCGTGGTGCTGTCTGCCCTAGTGAGTTTGTGGAGACGCACCAGTTGATCACCGGCATCGCGCACATATCGGCGCACGGCTGAGTCACTCCACTCACCAGTTCCATAGCCGTGGAAGCGCAGGTGCAGTTCCACAAGTTTCGAAACGTCGTCGATCATCTCGTTACTAAAGCGCATTGCTTGCATGCGCTTTCGGGTCATCCGCGCGCCGACAACTTCATGATGATGGAAGGAAACGCGACCACCGTCTTCAAACTTGCGCGTGCGCGGCTTGCCAATGTCGTGCAACAGCGCAGCTAAACGCAAAACTGGATCGGGACCTGATGCTGGTTCGTGCAAAGTTTCGAGTTCCATCGCTTGTTCCAACACGGTCAAGGTGTGCTCATAGACATCTTTGTGATGGTGATGTTCATCCTCTTCAAGCTGCAGCAACGGAAGTTCTGGCAATACATACTCAGCAAGTCCAGTATCAACGAGCGCGCGCAACCCACGGCGCGGATGATCCGACATCACCAACTTCATGAACTCATCGCGCACTCGCTCGGGTGAGACGATGCTGATGCGTTCGGCCATCTGAGACATCGCCGCAAAGACTTCGTCGTCGATCTCGAATTCGAGTTGCGCGGAAAAGCGGGCCGCGCGCATCATGCGTAGCGGGTCATCATCGAATGACTGCTGCGGCGTTGCCGGGGTGCGCAGAGTTCGCGCCGCCAAGTCAGACACACCTTTACAAGGGTCAACAAACTCCATCGCCGGCAGTCGCATCGCCATGGAATTCACGGTGAAGTCGCGGCGATGCAGGTCACCCTCGAGGGAGTCGCCGAACTCGACCTCGGGTTTGCGGGACGTGGGGTCATATGTCTCGGTGCGGTACGTGGTGATTTCGAGCTCACGCCCGTTCTTCCGGGCACCCACGGTGCCGAACTTGATGCCCACATCCCAGATGGCATCGGCCCAGCCCTCGAGGATTTCGAGAATGTGCGTCGGTCGGGCACTCGTAGCGAAGTCCAGGTCGTGATCGGGGCCAAACCGCCCCAAAAGGACGTCGCGGACCGGGCCACCCACGAGGGCGATCTCGTATCCGGCGGCAGCGAACCGCTCACCCACCTCGGTCAACAGCAGGCGATCCTTCGGTGGGAACTCTGCCGGGGTGCGGGCGGAGGCTGCCGATGACTGAGGGGACACGCCCGAAGGGTATCTGCGAAGCGGTTTATCCTGCCCATATGGCCATAAGAAGCGTGGAGGAGACCTCCGCGGGTGGCCTGGTCATAGATCGGTCCGGCCCGACCCTCCGGGCCGTGCTCATTGGGCGGCGAGACCGCAAGGGTGTCATCGTCTGGTCCTTGCCAAAGGGACACGTGGAACTGGGTGAAACCCCTGAGCAGACCGCGGTGCGCGAGGTTCTTGAGGAAACCGGGATTGAAAGTGTTGTGCTCGCCCCACTCGGTGTCATCGATTTTTGGTTCATGTCCAAAGAACGCCGGGTCCATAAGACCGTGCACCATTTCTTACTTGAGGCCCGCGGCGGAGAATTGTCCGACGCAGATAGTGAAGTCGACGAAGTCGCGTGGGTGCCCATTGCGGAACTCGATGCTCGCCTCGGGCACGAGGATGAGCGGGAATTGCTGCCCAAACTAGATGTGCTGCTGGCGGAGCTTTCGTGAACCCATTCCCAGCAAGGGCCCGGCGCGCAACGATCGTGGGGGCAGTTATTTCTGCGGTGACTGCCACTTTCATCAGCACACTCGTCACAGGGCCGCAAGCCTTGGCTGATGAAGGCGCAAACATCGCCATCTTTCTCGATCGACTAACCCCAGTTGTGCCGCAGCTCGATGACACCCTGCGGGTTAGCGGCCGCATCGTGAACCTCAGCTCCGAAAGGCTCGACAACGTCTCCGTGCAATTGCGCACGTCGTCTGCGCCTCTGACGGGTAGACCGGAAGTCACCGAGATATCGAGCCTTAATTCGGCGCCCGGCGAAATCGAACCTGATCAGGTTCTGCTGGCACCGACCCGCATAGACGTTGCGGACTCACTCGCTCCAGGTGCACAGGAAACCTTCAACATAAAGATCCCGATGCGAAACCTTCCGTTTTCTCAAGCGGGTACTTATGTTTTGGGCATAGAGACGTTAGGTCAAATAGTTGGCGTCGACTCGATTACTCAACGGCAGGGAATCATGCGCACGTTTCTGCCGTGGTTCCCATACTCCTCCACCGTGACGCCGATTGAACTCGTATGGCTGTGGCCCGTTGCGGACTGGCCGGCGCGTTCTGCGGGTGGGGTGTTGCTTAATGATCAAACCCCTCGCGAGATTGCTCCGGGTGGACGCCTTGACCGCATTGTTGACATGGGCGCGGCCGCATCAAGTGTTGTTTCATGGATCGTCGATCCGGCTCTGCTTCAGACCGCTGACGTGATGACTCGGGGATACCGGGTTGTTTCCGGTACTTCGGTGGTGATCGGTGATCGGGGTGCAGATGCACAGGAGTGGATTCAGACACTGCGCACCGGTAGTGCCACTGGAGATCTTCGGGTACTTCCCTATGCAGACAACGATGCCTCAGCTGTTCGGCGGGCCGGGATGGAGACCGACGTTGTGCGGGCCATCACCATGGCACCGTCGTATGCCAACTCGGTTTTGGACAAGCCGGTTACCTCAACCATTTACTGGGCTCCTTTTGGACGACTCGATCGACGCACGACTGACCTTCTGGCATCTTCGGGAGTGCGCACGGTTGTCATGGCCGCGAGTGCGGTGCCCCTCACCGGTGGTCCGGCCATCACCTCATCGGGGCGCACAAACATCAGTACGTCGTTCGGTTCGATGCAGGCGGTGCTCGTCGATGATGGTCTTAGCGCAACGCTGGCCCTCCCGCAGGCAACCCGTTCTGATGCGCTCCTCGCCCGCCAGCGGTTTCTCGCCGAGACGGCACTTATCGCGGTGAACCTACCCACGGATTCCTCCGCCACTTTGCCATCGTCTCGGACTGTGGTGGCGGCGCCGGTTGATCTGCGCTGGAATCCCTCCCCCGTGATGCTGAACGCGTTACTGCGTGCAACTTCTCGTGCTCCGTGGCTGGGTCGGCATTCGCTGAGCGATCTACTAGCCGAGCCCATCGCCCCTGTTGGTCGCGAACGGGGTGGCTACGGCGTTCGGGCACGAGCTGCTGAACTCACCGATGAATACATGGGCTCGGTACGACGGGTTCAGGAGCAACTCTCTACTTTCAACGCCGTTCTTGATGATCCCGCTCCCCTCACCGAGCAATATGCGAATGCGTTGCTGCGCGCCGAATCGGCCGCGTGGCGCACCGAACCAGCCACGGGCAGGTTGCTCGTCGAATCAGTCCGGGTTGGTCTCACTGATCAGATCGCTCAGGTTCGGGTCCTCTCTGAAGGGACCATCACTCTCTCCGGTGACTCGGGCAGAGTGCCCGTCACGATCGCGAATGATCTTGATCGCGCAGTCACTGTGGGAGTGCAACTGCGTTCTTCGCCATCATTGCGCTTGGAGTCCGCGCCGCTCTCTGGCATTCGCATTGAACCCGGCCGGTTGGCCAGTGTGGAACTCGATGCCCGGGTGATCGGCAGCCAGGAATTGGGTGTGCGGGTACAGCTGCTTACACCTGATGGCGCCGATTTCGGTGAGCCCGCCCGGATCACGATCGCATCAACCGCCTACGCCCGTGCGGCCGCTTGGGTGGTTGCCATCGCCTTTCTCGCGATCGTCATATTTGTGGTGGTGGGCGTGACACGTCGCATTCGGGCGGCGCAGAAGCCCTCCTCCGGCGCTATCTCTGACACGGTGTAGCCGTGACAACTCCAGTCCAGGGATCTGGCGACGACGGTGGCACCCGGGCCCTCGCGGCCCCCAGCGCCGTAATGGCCAGCGGGACGATCGTTTCGCGGGTCACCGGGATCCTGCGCGACGTTGCCATGACCGCCGCACTGGGCTTCTATCTGGTCTCCGATGCGTACTCACTGGGCAATGCGTTGCCGACAGTCGTCTACATCTTGGTCATCGGCGGTGCGCTGAACGCGGTCTTCATTCCGCAGTTAGTGCGTCGAATGAAAGAGGACAGCGACGGCGGTAAGGCTTACGCCGATCGGCTTTTGACCTTCGTGGGAGTAACGCTGGTTGCAATGTCGATCATCGCGGTGCTCGCAGCTCCGTTGATCGTTGATCTCTACACCCCAGCCGACTACCCGCAATCCGACTTTGATCTTGCCGTGGCGTTTGCCCGGTTATGTTTGCCGCAAATCCTGTTCTACGGCGTGTACACGATGCTTGGTCAGGTGCTTAATGCACGCGGCCACTTTGGCGTTCCGATGTTTGCACCCATCGCCAACAACATCATCGCGATTGCCACCTTCCTGCTTTTCATCGCAGTGGCCGGAACCTCCGCGGCTGCCGATGGCGCGCTCACCACGAATCAGATACTGATCCTTGGAATCGGTACCACCCTCGGT
>JBIISH010000243.1:0-3276 GCA_044341115.1 Candidatus Nanopelagicales bacterium | reverse complement strand
GAGTTGTCCGACCGTCATCGTGAAGGAGCCCTGCAACCGGGCCAGTGACCGCTCAGCGTCCTCGGCACGTGTGCGCGCCTCCTCGAGTGCGTCGAGGAGTGCGTGATCGTCGGGCTCGCGCAGCTCATCCATCACGAGCCTCCACCCCATCGCCACGCGAAGGTACCGTCGACAACCAGTGCGTGATGGCGTCAGCGATGCGCTCTCCTGCGTGACCATCCCATAGGGCGATGTTGGCGGCAACGGGTCGTGCAGACCCGAGGATCACATCAACTTCACCGACTGCGCTCTGCGCGGTAGCGAGGCGGTTGGTGCCATGTGTGATCGTCACGGGGCGTTCGGTGGTGGTACGCACGGTGACGCACGGCACGCCCAGATAGGAGGACTCCTCCTGAACACCGCCGGAGTCGGTCAGGACCAGCCGTGCTCCCTCGAGCGCGGCCAGGAAGTCGGAGTAAGCGAGGGGTTCGACGACGCGCACGCCGGGCAGTTCGCGTGCGGTGGTGAGGGCCCGCTGCGAACGCGGATGCAGCGGCAGCACCACGGGCAGCCGCATGGCGATATCACGCAGGACCGCGAGCATGGCTGCTGCGGCAGCGGGATCGTCGACGTTGCTGGGTCGATGGATGGTGGCCAGTGCAAAGTCGCCCGTCAACCCAAGGGCGGTCCGGCGAGCCGCGAAGTCACCGACTTGCTGGGCCCGCACGACGGAGTCAATCATCGGATTGCCCACCTCAACCACGCGCTCGTCAGCGAGTCCTTCGGCGCGCAGGTTCGGCCATGCATCGGGCGACGTCACGAGAAGAAGGTTGCACATGTGATCGACGAGGCGACGGTTGATCTCTTCGGGCATGGTGGTGTCGTGACTGCGCAGTCCCGCTTCCACATGGGCGACCGGAATGTGTAACTTCACCGCGGCGAGTGCAGCTGCCAGAGTGGAGTTGACGTCGCCGTACACGATGACGAGAGCCGGACGGTGTTGCATGAGGACCGGCTCGATCGCCGAGAGGATGGCTGCTGTCTGGAGCGCGTGGCTGCCAGAACCGACGGCCAGATCGATGTCCGGTGTGGGCATCCCCACGGCGGACATCATCGCTGCGGACATTGCGTCGTGGTAGTGCTGGCCGGTGTTGACGACCTGCTGGCGCACTCCGCGCGCCGACAGTGCCCGGATCACAGGAGCGGCCTTCGGCATGTTCGGGCGGGCGCCGACCACGTGCATGACCTCGACATCGAACAGGTGCGTCAACTCCCTAGTGATCGACCCATCGGACGCCGTCTTTGTGTTGACGATCCATAGCTGGACGAGAACGCGCGTACCGTGTGGTCATGCGCGCGCTCAGCCTGCCCTGGCTCATCGGTGCCGCGGGAGTTCGAGTGCGAAGCGAGCCCGATCGTATCCGGATGCGGCTCAACGTCTTGCTCCCTTCGCACAGATCGGATGTCGTGGGCTTGCTCGATCTCGCCGTGGCCCGGGACGACCTGCCCGAGGCCCGACGCCTCCTTGGGCTCGTGTCGCTCGACGACCCGCAACAGGCGTCGGTCCACGCGGCAGTCGAGTTGCTTGCGGGAGAGATCACGGCAGCCGAGGCTACGGCCCGTGGGGTGCTGCAGACGCCGACTGCGGGCACACATGGCCGCGCGGCGCGAGCGCGTGCGCATCGGGTGCTGCGCCGCGCCCGTGCGCTGCGCGACGAGCTCGGCCACACACCAGGAGATGGTGCACCCCCCGTCGTTACCGCAGGTGCATCCCGGGCTGACCGACAGCAGCGTCAACTGCCCGGACCACTGCATGGGCCATCGCAGGGGCCACTGCGGGTGCTGCACGTGGTCAAGAACTCACTGCCGTACGTGCACGCCGGCTACACCCTGCGCACCCACGCGATACTGCGCACCCATCGCGCGCGCGGCATCGATGCGCAGGCGATCACCCGCCTCGGCTTTCCCGTCGTGCAGGGCTACCTTGGCGCACGCAGTGACGTCATCGATGGAGTGCGCTATCGCCGACTGCTGAGTGCGCGCGGTTCCGATGTGCAGGAGTACGGTCGACGACTCACCGGTGTGGCCCGAGCGCAGGGCGCCGACGTGCTGCATGCGGCCACCGATCACGTCAACGGCCAGGCGGCCATGATCGCTGCCGATGCCCTCCATCTCCCGCTCGTCTACGAGGTGCGTGGCTTCCTCGAGGACTCCTGGGCCTGTCGCCACGGGGGAGACGATCAGGCGTCGTCAACGGATCGGTACCGGTGGTCGCGCGCGCGGGAAACTGACGTGATGCTCGCTGCTGACGCGGTGATCACCCTGAGCGAGACGATGGCTGCCGAGATTATGTCCCGTGGAGTTCCCCGTGACCGGATCTGGATCGTGCCGAACGGTGTCGACGACACCTTTCTCACCGAGCCGCGCACGCAACGCGTGATGCAGCAAGCACTGGGCTTGTCACCGGAGCGTGTGTGGGTCGGAGCGGTGACATCGCTCCACTCGTTCGAGGGGCTGGCCACTCTCCTTGCGGCCATCGAACATGCGCGCAGTGCCGGCCGTGACGTGGGAGCCGTCATCGTCGGCGATGGGCCGGCGCGGCGAGAGTTGCAGGCATCGAGTCCGTCGGACGGAAGCGTGCGTTGGATCGATCGTGTGTCTGCGTCATCGGCGCGAGACTGGTACGACGCCCTCGATGCCGTCGTGGTCCCGCGCGATGACCTGCGGGTGACCCGACTGGTCACCCCGCTCAAGCCGGTCGAGGCATTGGCCCGCGGGCGCCTGGTCATCGCCAGCGACCTGCCCGCATTGCGGGAGGCCACCGGTGGCCACGCTCGATTCGTGCCGCCGGGCGATGCCGAAGCACTGGCTGTGGAGTTCGACATGATCGACGAGCACCGCGATCTCGGCCGCCAGGGACGTGCGTGGGTGGGCGAACATCGACGCTGGTCGCAGGTGTGCGAGGGCCATCTTGCCGCCTATGCTTCCGTTGTCGGGTGATGGCTGTCGGTGGTGAGGGGCTTGTATGGATAGTCCTGCGCAGCGTGCGCAGGCTGCGGGACTGCAGCGGGTCGGGGTCAGACCGACTCTCGCCACCTACCTGGGCTCGTTGTGGCAGCGCCGTGATTTTGTGCGTGTGTACGCACGGGCGAAGATGCAGGCGGGTCATCGTGCCCGACGGCTGGGTCCACTCTGGGAGATTCTCGATCCGCTCACCACGATGGTCACCTACTGGGTGCTCTTCGGTGTCCTGCTCGGTGCGCGCGCTTCCGTAGAGAACTACCTGGGATTCTTGGC
>JBIISH010000242.1:0-3281 GCA_044341115.1 Candidatus Nanopelagicales bacterium | reverse complement strand
AGATCCCAGGACTCAACCTCCCAGCCATCAGTGCGCAGAGTCTTCGCAACTGCATCCTGAGCATCGAGTTCAGCACCGGTCCCACCGAGGGAGTCAATGATGAGGAGGTCATCGAGCGCTGCAAGCAGTCGTTCCTCATTGATCGAGATGCTGGCTAGTGGTTCTGGAGTAGTGGGCACGGAACATCTTCTCGCATAGGCGGATGGGAGAAAAGGTGTCCCATTTGTCCGTTATTTGCCAAAAGTTCGAGGAAATTCGACCAGATTGCTGGCGTGTACGAGCGTCAGGTGGCATTCCATGGGGGTCTGGCCCGTACTGTGGGGGCGTCCCCACGGGGCACAAGGTGGCGCCAGCCACCGCACCGCCTTCGAGCGGTCTGAGCACAAATCAGGAGGGCCCCATGGCTGAGAGTTACACAGGCGAGGCGTACTGCGTCAAGTGCAAGGAAAAGCGCGAGTTCACCGGTCACGTTGAGGAGACCAATGGTCGCCGCTTCGCGAAGGGCATCTGCCCGGTGTGCGGCACCAAGGTGACCCGCATCCTCGGTAAGGCCTGATCCGCAGCACACACGTTCGTTCAAAAGAGGCGGCTCCCTTCGGGGTGCCGCCTCTTTTCGCATTGTTGCGGGATAGCGTGAATACATGAGCAACATGCCTTTTGGATTTGGAATGTCCGACGATCCCTCGAAACCGGGTGGTTTCGACATGAGTTCGCTCGGTGCGGCCCTGCAGCAACTTGGTCAGATGATGCAATCGGCGTCTTCGGGGGATCAATCCGGACCGGTGAACTGGGACATGGTGCGCGATCTAGCTCGCAAGGCCATCGCCGCCTCAGCGGATCCAGCTCCTTCGGATGCGCAGACGCGCGCGGTCACCGCTGCTCTCGGCATGGTCGATATCTGGCTTGATGAAGCCATGACGCTCCCTGCCATTGCCGTTCCTGGCGAAGCCTGGAGCCGGGCAATGTGGCTCGAGCGAACTTTTCCGGTCTGGCAGCGGATAGTTACCCCGGTCGCCGAGCAAGCTGCCTCAATGGCTGGATCGATGGGCGGAGAAGCGGATCTGACCAACCTTGATCCAGCGGCGCTGATGGATTCACTCCCTGAGCAAATGCGCGCGATGCTGCCCGATGGCATTCCGCCGGAGATGCTCGCTTCGTTGGCACCGATGATGGGCATTGTGCAAAAACTGGGTGCAATGGCATTTAGTGCGCAACTTGGTCAGGCGTTAGGTGCTTTGGCCCGTGAAGTTCTGGATTCATCAGACATCGGCATCCCTTTGACCGAGAACGCGTTGTGCGCTCTTCTTCCGGACAGCATTGATCAGTTCGCCGACGGGCTTGGGGTGTCACGCGATGATGCCCGCGCCTATCTCGCAGCGCGCGAGTCCGCGCACCAAAGACTCTTTGCACATGTTTCGTGGTTGCGGCCGCGCGTTATCGGTGCCGTCGAGGAATATGCGCGCGGGGTCAGGGTGAATCCCGAGCGGATGAATGAGTTGATGACCGACATTGACATCAGCAATCCAGAAGCGCTCCAAGAGCTATTGGCATCAGGTGTACTTGCACCGCAGAACACTCCTGAACAAGAGGTAGCGATCACTCGTCTGGAAACTCTGCTTGCGTTGATTGAAGGCTGGGTTGATGACGTAGTGGATCAAGCGACCTCAGATAAATTGCCCGCTGCTGTTTCTCTGCGCGAAACTATGCGGCGTAGGCGAGCAGCTGGAGGTCCCGCCGAAAAAACGTTTTCCACCTTGGTGGGTATGGAGTTGCGACCAAAACTTCTGCGCGAGGCATCCACTCTTTTTGCAGCTGCCCGGGCCACTTACGGTGTGCCAGCGCGTGATGCGTTGTGGAACCACCCAGATCTTTTGCCGTCAACCGAGGATCTCGCGGAGCCTTTGGATTTCGTGGCTCGGATGGCAGAACCGGAGTCTTTCCCTGATGCGTAATCTCGTATGACGGAGTTACTTCACCGCGACGCAGTGAACGTGTTGACGAAATGGACCAGCGATGATGAAAAACAACTCGGTCTGCGTCGAGCATATTTAGATTTTCTTCGGGATCACCCGGACGGTGTTGTGCGCGAATGTCGCGTGGGGCATATCACCGCGAGCGCTTTGGTCATGGACGAAAGCGCAACGTCGGTTCTGCTCACGTTGCATCCGAAGGTGGGGCGCTGGCTGCAACTGGGTGGTCATATTGAGCCAACAGATGCATCTGTTCGGGCGGCTGCGCTTCGGGAGGCCGTCGAGGAGAGTGGTTTGCCGGAGAGTGCGATGAGCATCGGTGTGGTGCCGTTGTGCCTTGATCGGCATCCGGTGCCGTGTGGTCCTGGCCCGATGTCAGAGCACCTTGATGTGCAATTCCTCGTCACGGTCCCGCGAGTGCTTCCTCCTGTACGCAGTGATGAGTCAGATGACCTTCGCTGGTTTTCCCTCGATGAACTCCCCAGCGGACTCGATGAAAGTGTCTTGCGACTCATCTGCGCTGCGCAACCAAAGAATCGGCAAACAACGGGTTAAGCGCAGAAATTATTTTCAATCCACAGGCTGAGGACAACGTTTTACCTGTGTATGGCTCGATTGCATCGGTCATCCTCAGGTTTATCCCCAAGGTGATGCACCTGTAATCCACAGATCTGACGGTGGTCATCCCCACGTCTTCCCCACCTAGTCCACAGGCGGATCAATCACTTGCATCATTTTCGTTGACGTAGTGGCTGTGAATCCCTAACTTGAGCCTTCGTTGGGCCCTCGGGATAACGGGTCCGTGCTCGCAAGGGGAAGGCGAGTACGGACTGTGAGACCTGAGGGCCCTGCACTTTTCTCGGTCGTCGTACCCTTGACCTGTGTCGGCATTGATGTGGTGGTTGATCCCCCTCGGGGCAACCCTGCTCGCGGTGGGCTATGTCATCTTCCGCTCGCGACCTACTCGCCCCATGCAGGCCGAAGAAGGAATGGATCGCTTGCAACGAATGCAGCAAGCGATGGAGCGGCCCATGCCGGGTGGGCCAAGCAAGAATGAGTGATCTCGAACCAGAGGTTCAGCGCCGGCCAAGCCTCTCGAGAAGGGCTGTCGCGCTCATTGTGAGTGGTGCCGCAACTTTCATTCTCGTGGCGATTGCGTTCCTCCTTCCTGTGCCGTTCGTAAAGCTCGCTCCGGGGCCCACATACAACGTCATCGGTGAGTCTGATGGCCAGCTAGTTATTGCCATTGATGGTGCCGAGACGTTTCCTGTCACCGGCAGCCTGGACATGACCACGGTTCGTGAATCTGGT
>JBIISH010000091.1:0-6575 GCA_044341115.1 Candidatus Nanopelagicales bacterium | reverse complement strand
CTTCGACACCGCAGTCCGCACCAGCGATCGCTACCGCGGGGTGGTGGGCGTATCCACATTCATTGCATCTCTTGAGGCCCAACAACTTCCTGCTGAGGCCGTTGCTGAGCGTGCTGTTCAATCCGATGCGGTGCGCATCCTCACCGCGCACCGGGCCAAAGGTCTTGAGTGGGACCGCGTCTGGGTAGTTGGCGTGCAAGAAGGCGTATGGCCCGATCTGCGCGAGCGCGGCTCCTTACTCAGAGTTGAAGAACTCACCGCAGATGGCATTGGCCCGGGCACAAGGCCGGCAGATCTGCTCGTGGAAGAGCGAAATCTTTTTTACGTGGCATGCACCCGGGCGCGCAGCCACCTGACTATTTCCTACGTCGATGCTCTTATCGATTCCGGTGATCGGCCAAGTCGGTTTGTCCTAGACGTGCAGTCCCGTAACCCAGAAATCGCGCTCACCCCAGCACCAATGCGCACTCCTCGTCTGGCCTCATGGGATGGACTGGTAGCTGATCTGCGCATAGCCGTGACCAATCAAGATGTTTCCGAGGCGGTCCGCAATGGCGCTGCCCAGACACTTGCCCAGATCGCCGGCCTGCGCACCCCGAGTGGTCAGCCGCTCGTGCCTATGGCTGATCCGTCGAACTGGTGGGGGATCGCTTCGGTCACTGAGGGCGTGAGCCCGGTTCGCGACCTGGCCGAGCCGATTGCGTTGTCCGGCAGTGCCCTTGACTCCCTCATCGATTGCCCGCTCCAATGGTTCCTGAGCCATGAAGTGCACGCTGAAGTCTCACGGGGCAGCGCCACCTCATTTGGCAGCGTGGTGCATGCGGTTGCTGAATACGTGGGCAAGCGCACAGTGCCCGCTGAACTCGAAGCAATGGATGCCCTTGTTGATGAGGTGTGGGCGCAATTGCAGTTCGATGCCCGCTGGCAATCGCGTGCCCAGCGAGCGCAGGCGCGCAGTGCACTCGAGCGTTTTCTCAACTATCACCTGCGCGCAGAGCGCACCCTGCTAGGAACTGAAGATCAACTTCGGTCTGTGGTCGAGGTGCAACTTCCGGACGGGCGCATCGATAACGTGAGTCTTACCGGTTTTGTCGATCGGATCGAACGCGATGAGGAAGGCCGCGCAGTCGCAATTGATCTCAAGACCATGGCAACACCGCCGCCAGAGAAAGATGTGCCTGGTCATGGGCAGCTGGGCGTCTACCAGCTGTTGCTGTCTCGCGACCCACGTGCCGCAGAGCTAGCGCATGTTGAACAGATCGATCCAGGTGGTGCTGCGCTTGTGCAACTTCGGCACGATGCATCAAAAGACCCGAACTCTCCCAAAGTGCAATTGCAACCAGCCCTTGACCTCACAGAGTCACCGACCTGGGTCGAGGAGCGATTGGGCGAGGCAGCACAGATCATCCGAGATGAGAGATTCGCAGCGCACCGATGCACAGCGTGTCGCTTCTGTGCCTACACATCGGTATGCCCGGCCCAGGTCCAAGGTGAGCAGGTGCTGCCATCATGACCGAACTGTTATCTCGTGCTCGTCTTGATGAGGCGATGGGCATAACGGCCACGGAGGAGCAGTGGGCCGCGATCACCGCCCCGCTCACCCCGGGGGTGATCGTTGCTGGCGCTGGTTCAGGCAAAACCACCTCCATGGCAGCCCGAGTTGCCTGGCTGGTGGGTAGCGGGCTTGTCCTGCCAGATCGGGTGCTTGGTCTGACCTTCACCACCAAGGCCGCCGCGCAACTCCTCGGGGCGATGCGATCAGCAGTCGCATCACTAGGGATTGAGCCGATGGAGGAGAGTGAACTAGGAGATCCGCAGGTACTCACCTACAACGCTTTTGGCGCTGCAATCGTCAATGAACATGCGATGCGATTGGGTCGGGAGCCCAACCCGACTTTGCTCACTCCCGGTGCTCGGCAGCAGTTGGCTTTCCATGTGGTGTGTCGAACTGCGGTAGATCTTTCTCGTTTAGACAAGTCTCCCGTCCAGGTCACGTCGTATCTATTGGAACTCGACGACCAACTCAGCGAACTATCCATTACCCCTGCCGAACTCGTCGCGTATGAGGATCGCACCATCGAATACTTGACCTCGGTGGGTGCATTACAAAAAATTGGTCACTCGATGCTGGCAACTGCTCGCGCGCGCCGGGCCCTCGCCGAGGTGATCGTTGAGTGGCGAGCGGTTAAGGCTGATCGTGATCTGATCGATTACTCCGATCAGATCCGGCTTGCCGGCGAGTTGGTTGCTGGGTTTAGTGATGTTCAGGAACAGATCGCAGCGCGCTTTGATGTAGTCCTGCTTGATGAATACCAAGACACCTCGATTGGGCAGCGCAAACTTTTGCAAGGGATCTTTGGATCGGGCGCAGCGGTAACGGCCGTGGGAGATCCCTGCCAAGCGATTTATGGCTGGCGCGGAGCTAGCGTTGCCAATATCGATGATTTCCTTGTGCACTTCACCGGGAGTAGATCAGCAAGCGCCGCTTTTTCGCTCTCACAAAATCGTCGATCGGGTCCGGCAATTTTGGAATTGGCAAATGCGGTATCAAGTGATCTGCGGGCGCAACACGACACGGTTCGTGAGTTAGTAACGGGTCCGCAAGATCGCGGCCCAGGCCTTGTCGATATCGGTCTTTTCGACACCATTGACGATGAACTGAGTTGGTTGTGCCAGCGTATTCGCGAAGTGCATTCCCGTTGCTCAAGTGATGAGAGCGTCGCGGTGCTCGGCACAACGGGAACCGATCTTGCTCGGGTGGACCGGCTGCTGCGCGATCTGGGAGTACCAACTCAGCTCGCCGGCGCCGCCGCGCTCCTTGCCCAGCCTGCAGTTATTGATGCCCGCTCCATGCTTGAAGTGCTGCATGACCCCACCGCGAATCCGGCTTTCCTGCGCGTTGCAGCGGGTCCGCGTTGGCGGATCGGGCCTCGTGACCTTGCCGCATTGGGCCACCGCGCCAAAGTCATCGCTAGGTCTGCCGGGCGCAGTACCGCCACCGATGTAGAGACAGCACTTGCTGATGCGGTGTTGGGCGGTGATCCGGTAGAGATTGCCTCACTGTCTGATGCGTTGTTCGATCTCGGTTCACCAGAGGATTACTCAGCCGATGCAATGAGCCGGTTCGGTGCTCTTGCCCGCGAAATCACTGCGCTTCGTGCTGCTACGGATCTGCCGCTGATCGACCTGATTGCGAGGGTTATTCGCACGACCGGTGTGGGCGTAGAGGCCCAAGTTGCAGATGCCCAAGTTGCAGATGCCGGTGATGACACCCATCAACGTTCCTTGTCAGCCTTCGTGGAGTTCGCTGCCGAGTTCACTGAACTCGATGGTCGGGTCACTCTCGGCGCCTTCCTGAGTCGGCTCAAAGATGCTGAACGATTTGATGCAGATATTGAATTCGCATCCCCCAGAATTCCGGGGGCGGTGCAATTGCTCACCGTGCACAAAGCCAAGGGTCTCGAGTTCACGCACGTGTTCATTCCGCATGTGGCCTCTGGTGCATTTCCTAGTGGGGTATCAAGCGGCAACTGGACCACCTCGCTCGGTCACGTGCCTTGGCCATTGCGCGAAGACTGTCCACCTGACCTCGCATCTTTCCCGGATTGGGTTGAATCGCCGCGCGCGAAAGATCTCGATGCTTACCGGGATCTACTCAAGGCTCGGGCGGAGTTTGACACCGATCGGCTTGGTTACGTAGCTATCACCAGGGCAGAAAGAAGCCTCACCGTCACCTCGCATTGGTGGGGAGGCACTCAGGTAAAGCCGCGCGGGCCGCACCGAATCTTTACCCTCCTTGCCGACCAGGTACGCGAACTCTCAGCGGTGAGTGATCACTGCCGAATTGTGTGCTGGGCGCCAGCGCCAGTAGACGGTGCAACCAACCCGCTCGTCCGCGAAGTCGCAGAGCAGTACCTGCCTTGGCCAGCGCCAATAAGCCCCACGTATGAAAGAGATATTCACCGTGCAGCTGATGCCGTCCGTTCAGCTACGTCGATTCCAGAACCACTGTTTGAAGCGGATGAACGCCTCGCACGATGGTCGCTCCTTACGGCCGCACTAACGGAGGAGTCCGAACGCCGATTCGCCACCGAGCACGTCCTCCGATTAGGTGCTGCGGTCGGCGCAAGCACGTTCTTGCGTGCCATGGCTGAGCCTGATGCGTTAGCCCGAGATTTGGCCCGGCCAATGCCGCGAAAGCCATCTGCGGCAGCGGAACGGGGTACCGCGTGGCATGCCTGGGTCGAAGCATCCTTTGGACAGCAGTCATTGCTCGATCCCGAGGACTTGCCCGGTGCGGCCGATGACCACATCGCCACCGACGCTGAACTCGAGGTATTGAAACAGGCTTTTGCAAAGTCTGAGTTCGCGGCCATAGTTCCCGTTGCGGTTGAGCGAGCTTTTTCTCTCGTCATTGGAGGCCGGGTGATTTCTGGTCGGATCGACGCGGTTTTCGAGCGCGATGGCAAATTCGACGTGATCGATTGGAAAACCGGTTCGGCGATCTCCACGGATCCACTGCAATTGGCGCTGTATCGACTCGCCTGGTCCGCGATTGCCGGAGTCGATTGGCGCGACGTTGATGCCGGGTTTGTCATGGTGGCAACGGGTGATGTGATCCGGCCGTCCACCGATTCAGACATCGAGGTGCTACTTGCGCTAGACGTTCCTTCTTGAGCGGTCCCGCTTAGCGCTCAGGAATATCGATGGGTGCTGCTGGCGCATCAGGGGGGAGTTTCTCTGCGATGCGTTCGCCGGCTTCCTCGGTGGGCACCGGTCGGGTGCCAATCACACCGCGCATCCATTCGCGGGCTGGCTCTTCAATCCAGCGCCACATTGCATATGCGATGAGCAGTGCGCCAACCACGAGGCCAACAACGCAAGCCGCATAGATGGCACCGGATTCGATTCCCACGGCAGTCATGCCCGCGCGCCACAAACCGAACCACACCAGGTGGGTCATGTAGAGGGAGTACGAGATGAAGCCGCCGAGAACTAATGCCCGGGTAGATAAACCCTTCACCAATCCCTTGCGAGCAAGTGCGAGTGCTCCCAGCCATGCGATCAAGAACGGGACCAGCAGAAGATGGAAGTAGGGCGGAAGGGGTTCGGCATCTGGAGCGAGGGCGTCCATCGGAGGCTGCGCCGCCGGCAACGAGCCAAGTACAACTGAGCCAATCACCACGATGGCCGGTAGCAGCCACGCGAGAACCTCGGCCCAACGCTGAACCCGAACTGAAGGGTCTCCGTCAATATTGGGTAGTAAACGTCGAACAATGAGATACGTGATCGCACCCGCAATGAATTCAGTGAGAACCCGGAAGGTGCTTCCCCAATTGTTCGTGTAATACGGATCTGTGGTGGATAACCCATAAATAACCAGGGGAGTAAGAACCGCTGCCCAGGTGGCAATCAATAGCCACGTGGGTGCGCGACGGTGCAGCACAAAAAGAACCAGCACAAGGATCGGGAAGATCAGGTAGGCCAGCCACTCCATGGAAAGCGACCACGCAACAAAATTCCAGCCCCGCTGCGGGTCTGAGCCCCACTCTTGAACAAGGAAAAGGTTCTTCAGAAAATCGATCGGGTTCAGCCATACGCGATCCAAGACGGTTCCGGTTACACGCGCTTGCGCGTAGATAGCCACCCCAGCAATGACCAACATCACGAGGTGCACTGGATAGACCCGAGCCAAACGCAACCACCAGAACTTCAGCGTTCCGCGACCGGCGAGTTTGGGTCCCATGCGAGTGAGGTAGGTGTGCGTCAGGATGAATCCGGAGAGTGCGAAGAAAAGGTCTACACCGAGCCGGCCAACTCTCAAGAAGTCGGCAAATACCGGAATCGCCAGAAGTCCGAGCGCGTTGAGTGGCCCCTGTAGGTGGTAGAGCAGGACCCACGCGGCTGCGATAAACCGCACGCCGGTCAACTGCCGGATAAACACGTTCACCCTCACACCATAGGCTGCGCACGCACCGAACCAACGGCACCTCGCGACCAACTTGAAGGGTGAACAGGGCACATGCCTGATGATCGACGCCTGATATCCGATCTCACCCTCGCCCGGGCAACTGTTGACCGGGCCGCCGAGTATCGGGGCGATGAGGAGTGGCTGCGCAACCGCAGGATGGATCCGAACTCGAAAGTGCTGCAGGTAACGCATGGAGCGGTGCTTGTCCGTGGTGACTCCACGTTGGCATTCATGGATGCGCCCGACGTTGCACCGGATGTTCCGCTCACCTTCCTTGGCCTTGAAAACGATGTTGCGTACTTCTCCATGGCCGGTCTTATCGATGGTGATCAGCTTGACACCGAGGGCGCATTCTGGAGTGACCTCCGGGCAATCGGCTCCGCACTCTCCGATCGCGATGCCGGCCTCGTAGTTTCCGCGATTGCTCTTGATAACTGGTCGCGCACGCACGTGCGTTGCCCGCAGTGCGGCGAGCCCACCTTGATGGCAGAGGCGGGTTGGACCCGTACATGCCCGGCCGATGGCACGAGTCACTTCCCTCGGACTGATCCAGCGATCATCGTCCTCGTGATCGATCGGCAAGACCGCGCGTTATTGGGCCGGC
>JBIISH010000157.1:0-4689 GCA_044341115.1 Candidatus Nanopelagicales bacterium | reverse complement strand
GCACGCTTGCTGGCTTCGTGGAATCGGGTGAGTCTGCTGAAGCCGCTCTGCGCAGAGAAGTTCTCGAAGAAGCAGGGATCCGCATCGGGGGCAAAGAAACCGACATCGCTTACCTGGGCAGCCAGCCGTGGCCCTTCCCCAACTCGCTCATGCTCGGCTATCACGCATGGACCGACGACGTTGATGCCGTACCCGATGGTGATGAGATTGTGGAATTGCTCTGGTACAGCCGGGATGAAATGCGGCAAGCCTGTGATTCTGGAGACTTGCTACTGCCACCGCAAGTGAGCATCGCCCGAAAACTCATCGAGCGCTGGTATGGATCCGCGTTGCCGGGCAACTGGGGCCGATAAGTCGTCTCAGAGGGTTTCGAGCTTGGCCAAAACTTCGCGCAAGGGTGGATTAGTCATCGCGGTACCGTCGGCGAACACCACAGTAGGCACGGTCTGATTTCCGCCGTTGACCGATTCGACGAAGTCTGCGGCGGCTTGATCATGTTCGATGTCAACTTCTGCGATGGTGACGCCTTCGCGGGCCAGCTGAGCCTTCAAGCGCTGGCAGTAGCCGCACCACACGGTGCTGTACATCGTCACCTGGGGCTGGGCGGGCGCTTCGCTGGTCATGGCATGAGGTTACCGACCCCTTGATGGAAAGTCGGACGGGCGTGCCACTATCAGCCAGTGCCCTTGAGTTCATCTGACGTCCTTGCAGGACTCGATGATGAGCAACGTGCGGTGGCAGAGGCACTGAGTGGCCCCGTGCTCGTACTGGCCGGGGCAGGTACGGGTAAAACTCGGGCAATCACCCACCGGATAGCCCATGGCGTCATTTCTGGTGAGCACGCGGCACATTCCAGTTTGGCCGTCACGTTTACAGCTCGGGCAGCCGGTGAAATGCGCTCGCGGCTGCAAACCCTCGGTGTTGAAGGCGTCCAGGTGCGCACTTTCCACGCGGCTGCGCTTCGCCAATTGCGGTACTTCTGGCCTCGGCTGGCTGGCGGGGCGTTTCCCCAGATCATGCCTAGCAAGGCGCGTCTTGTCACGGAGACCCTGGCACGGGCGCAGGCGGGCACCAACTTCTCCCTCGTTCGCGATGTGAGTTCAGATATTGAGTGGATGAAAGTGAATTTCTTGGATGCGGTCGCGCTGCGCCAAGCTGCACCGACCGGAACTTTGAGCCGAGAGTTCAGCCTTGACCCGCTTGTCCTCGCAGATGTATTTGAAGCGTATGAGTCCAACAAGGCCGATCGTGGTCTGATTGATTTCGAAGACGTGCTTTTGCTGATGGTTGCAGCGTTGAATAGGGATCCAGGGATCGCAGCCGAGGTCATGTCCACGTATCGCTGGTTCACGGTCGATGAGTTTCAAGACGTTAACCCGTTGCAGTACCGCTTGCTGACGCTATGGCTTGGTGATCGCGAGGAAGTATGCGTGGTGGGTGATCCCAGTCAGACGATTTACTCCTTCACCGGCGCATCGCCTCGCTACCTCACGGATTTCCCATCCCTCTATCCGAATGCCACTCAGGTTCGTCTGGTGCGTTGCTATCGGTGCAGTCCGCAGATTGTGTCCCTTGCCAACACGGTGATTTCCGGTGGTTCGTCGGGGCGCAGTGCAGTTGTTTTGAAATCTCAGAACGACGATGCTCCGGTGCCTGATGTGCAGGTCTATTCCGATGATGTCGCCGAGGCGCGGGCGGTGGCTCGGCAGGTGGGTGACTACATCGCCAACGGTGGGCTCGCGCGCGAGGTTGCAGTGCTGTTTCGCATCAACGCGCAATCCGTTGAGCTGGAAAATGCCTTCGCTGAAGCGGGGATCCCGGTGGTGTTGCGGGGAACCGAACGTTTCTTTGAACGGGCTGAGGTCAAAGAAGCCCTCACTCGAATTCGAGGCGCTGCGCGTGGTGGCACGCACGGTGCCGGGCCATTGGGTGAGCAGGTTCGCGATGTGTTGAGTTCAGCGGGTTGGACGCCAATGTCACCGGCCACCACCGGCGCGGTACGCGAGCGTTGGGAATCACTCTCTGCAGTTGTGGCACTAGCTGATGAGTTGCAAGGAGATGAGGTCTCAGACCTTGCCGCATTCATCGCGATTCTCGATGAGCGCGCCAGCGTTGAACATGCACCCACTGCCGATGCTGTGACCCTCGCTTCACTGCATTCAGCCAAAGGTCTCGAGTGGTCCGTAGTTTTCTTGGTTGGCTGCAGTGAGGGTTTGTTGCCTCTGCTGCATGCGGAGTCCGCTGAACAAATCGAAGAAGAACGACGTTTGCTCTATGTGGGGGTAACCCGGGCGGCTCGTCAGTTGCACCTCTCGTGGGCGCAGTCTCGCCAACCTGGCGGCCGTGCATCGCGCTCCATGTCACGCTTTTTGCACAACGTGGGAGGTGGCATCGCGCTGCTATCGACCGATGACAACGGTCAGGTGATCAAAGGCACCCCGAGAGAGCGTTCATCTCGATCACGCAAGGGACCTGGCAAATGCCGAATCTGCCGCAAGGGCCTCGTCACGGCCGAGGAGCGAACCATTGGGCGCTGCCGATCCTGCCCGTCAGATATCAACGAAGAACTTCTCGATCGGTTACGTCAGTGGCGATCAGCCCAAGCAAAGGAACGATCCGTGCCCGCCTTTGTGGTGTTCACTGACGCCACGATGATCGCGATCGCTGAGCAACTTCCTGGCGATCTTGAGGGTTTGGCGGGGATACCAGGGATCGGCCCGGCAAAGCTCGATTTGTACGGCGAGGCTCTGCTTGATCTGGTGCGTGAAGGTTAAGCAGTTTGCGCGGTGAACTCTGGAACCCAACGTTCGAGTTCGGCCCGCACCGGAACAGTCGCATCAAGTTGACACAACACACCCATGCTGCCCAGCCATACGCGATGAATTAGCGCGTATTCCACTGGCAGATTCAATTTCAAGCCGATCATGAAATCAGGATTGCGTACGTCATTGATTCTGGTGAACTGACCGCGCATCCACGCGCGGTCAAAGTGGAAGTAGTCGTTGCGCGATGGCTCCACGAACGGGTCCAAGTAGCTGAGCACCTGCTCTGCGTCTACCTCGATATTAGGTCGAATAAATCCTTCATCGCGAAGTCCTTGGATCACCAGATCCGCATCACCGCTCTGGGCGATCCGAAGCAGCGAGCCCATGGCCGGCGGGAGACCATCTGGGAGCCGGGCTACAGCACCGAAGTCAAGGACGGCTAGGCGGCCGTCAGCCGTGATACGAAAATTGCCCGGGTGCGGATCAGCGTGCAAAAGCCCTGCACGTGAAGGACCAGCTAGCAGAAAGCGTTCGTACAGCAAACCCACCGCATCGCGTTCTTCGGGTGTTCCGTTAGCGATGACGTCAGAGAGCGGGCGCCCTTCGATCCATTCGGACACCAACACGTGCGGGGCAGCAGCGAGCACGTGTGGGATCACAAAGTCGGGATCGCCCTCGAAAGCCGCAGCAAATGCGCGCTGGCTTTGGGATTCAAGGAGGTAGTCAAGTTCTTCAATCACCCGATCACGGAGTTCGTTGATCAGGGCCTTGAAGTCGAGTCCGGGAATCCACGCAGAAAACATCTTGCCCATGCGGGCAAGTTGATTGAGGTCTGAAATGAGGGCCTTGTCAGCACCCGGGTATTGCACCTTGACGGCCACCTCGCGACCGTCATGCCAGATCGCTCGGTGAACTTGGCCGATGGAAGCAGCTGCTGCCGGGGTATCTGAGAACTCAAGGAAGCGTTCACGCCAATCCGCACCCAACTCCTCGGCCAAAATTGCGTGAATCGATGCGGCCGGCAGCGGGGGAGCGGCGTCTTGCAGTTTGGTCAAAGTTGCGCGGTAGGGCGCAGCGAATTCTTCTGGCAGTGCGGCTTCGAAAATGCTCATCGCTTGCCCGAGCTTCATGGCTCCGCCTTTGAGCTCGCCGAGCACCTTGAACATTTGCTCGGCGGTGCGTTGCTGAATCTCAGCAGCGACGGCCTCTGCAGGCTTGCCGCCAACGCGCTTGCCAAAGCCCACCGCTGTGCGGCCGGCGTACGAGGCGGGTAGGGCTGCCATCTTCGCTCCACGGGTCAACGCATTACGCGCGATTTTGCTGGAGGGGAATTCAGGCATACCCCATTGTCACCTGTCCCAGGTGCAACCGCACGACGGGTGTGCTGGCCTCCCCACAACGTGCGGTGCCAGGGAGGGGCTATGCGAACCAAGATCTGTCTCGAAGGCCACGTTTCCCCATCGATCGGTGGCCTCAGGTTGGTCAACCCAAGCTCGAATAAGAATCAGCGCGTAGGTCGCGCAATGCTGGACCAGTAGGTGGTCTTGCGCTGGCGCCGCCGCCTTCTCTGCGTGTTGCTGCCACTGCACAGCGACCAGCGGCCACGTGGGATCGGCATCACGCTGGTGCAACTGAGCGCAACGCAAACATGACGTTTTGCCAGGAACCACCATCGGTCCCACCACCGACTGTGAGCCGTGTGTGCCCACGTGGAGGTGCGGCAGTGAAGGCACAGTCATGGGGACAACTCGAGAGTGTCCGGGTGAACAGACAATGGTTGCAACGGCTGTATCGACTGATTCAGCGAGTTGCATCCCACTTGCGTTGAGAGCGTCGCGAACGGTTTCAGCCAACCGGCCGGCACCTTCCACGGCAATATGTGTGCGCCACCTCGCATCAACTACGCCCTCTGGGGTAACCACAT
>JBIISH010000241.1:0-3290 GCA_044341115.1 Candidatus Nanopelagicales bacterium | reverse complement strand
CAGCCGGCCAATCCTTTGGTGCTTTTGTGCCTCGGGGGATCACCCTCAGGCTTGAGGGCGATGGCAATGACTACGTCGGCAAAGGACTCTCCGGTGGACGGCTGGTTGTGCGCCCGCATCGCAGCGCCACCTTCCTGCCGCATGAGCAGATCATTGCTGGCAACGTCGTCGGCTACGGAGCTACGAGCGGAGAGATCTTCATCTCGGGCCGAGTAGGCGAGCGTTTCTGCGTACGAAATTCCGGCGCAACCGCCGTCGTTGAGGGTGTCGGTGACCATGCGTGTGAATACATGACTGGTGGCACTGCTGTGATCCTCGGTTCTACGGGCCGCAATCTGGGAGCTGGCATGTCAGGCGGAGTGGCATATGTTCTCGACATCCAAGTGAATCGCGTGAATCCGGAAATGATTGATCTAGACCCACTCACTGATGTCGACATCTCTGAATTGCACGGGATCATCGCGCGTCATGAAGAAGAGACCGGTTCGCTGATCGCGGCAGAACTGCTCACTGATTGGAATGACAGTGTCCGAAGGTTCACCAAGGTGATGCCCAAGGACTTCAAGAGGGTGATTCTGTTGCGTGAGCAGGCGATTGCACGAGGCGAGGACCCGATCCTCGCGGTTATGGGAGGCTGACATGGCTGATCCGAAGGGTTTTTTAACCACGAACCGTGAACTTCCGACCCGGCGTCCAGTAGACGTGCGGATCAAAGATTGGCGCGAGGTCTACGAGGAGTTCGACGTTCAGTCTTTGGAGAAGCAAGCCGGCCGATGCATGGACTGTGGCATTCCGTTCTGCCATAACGGTTGCCCTCTGGGAAACCTCATCCCCGAATGGAACGATCTAGTTTTCGATCGAGACTGGGGCCAAGCGATTGAGCGCCTGCACGCCACGAACAACTTTCCTGAGTTCACCGGCAGGCTCTGTCCGGCACCCTGCGAGGCCGCCTGCGTTCTCGGCATTAATGCTGAGCCGGTCACCATCAAGCAGGTTGAGGTGGCAATCGTTGATCGGGCCTGGGAGTCGGGCTGGATCACTCCGGAATTACCTGAGCGTCTTTCCGGCCGCACTGTTGCAGTCATTGGTTCGGGGCCGGCAGGTCTGGCTGCAGCGCAACAACTCGCTCGAGCTGGCCACACCGTGGCTGTGTACGAACGCGCTGATCGCATCGGTGGGCTCCTGCGTTACGGAATCCCGGAATTCAAAATGGAAAAGCATCATGTGGACCGGCGATTGGCACAACTAGAAGCAGAAGGAGTGAAATTCCGGCCCGGTGTCGATGTGGGAACTGACATCACCGGCCTAGATCTTCGGCGCCGCTATGACGCGATAGTGATCGCTGCAGGAGCCACGCAAGCCCGCGGGTTGGCAGTACCGGGGAGCGAACTCAAGGGCATCCATCAGGCTATGGATTACCTACCTCTCGCCAATCGGGTTCAAGAGGGCGACCTCTCCATCTCACCCATTGACGTTGCTGGCAAGCATGTGGTGATCATCGGTGGCGGAGACACAGGAGCGGACTGCCTTGGTACTTCGCACAGGCAAGGTGCGGCGTCCGTTACCCAGCTGGAAATCATGCCTACCCCGCCCGATGCGCGGCCAAGTTCACAACCGTGGCCGACCTACCCCATGGTCTACCGCACAACGAGTGCCCACGAAGAAGGCGGCGATCGGATATTTTCGATCTCCACCGAGCGCTTCGAAGATGATGGGAATGGACGAGTCTGCGCGCTTCACCTGATCGAAGTGGAACCGCATGAAGGAGGATTCCGGCCACGTCCAGGGTCAGAAAAACGCATCCCTGCCGATTTTGTGTTTCTTGCAATGGGATTTACGGGTCCAGAAAAGAGTCCGCTATTTGAACAACTCGGGCTCGAGACTGATGAGCGTGGAAATCTTGCGCGTTCTGCGGATTATGCAACGTCGGTGGAAGGAGTGTTTGTAGCCGGCGATGCCGGCCGAGGTCAGTCGCTCATTGTCTGGGCGATTGCAGAGGGACGGGCCGCAGCAGCCTCGGTTGACACGTTCTTGATGGGCTCCACGAACCTACCTTCGCCGATCAAGGCCACAGACCGCCAACTCTTGGTGTGATGAATCTGTGGACGCTCGGCTTGTCATAGTAAATCGTGTAACCGCTTACGGGTAAGGTTGTCCTCATGCGCAGAGCAAAAATCGTGGCCACATTGGGTCCTGCCACATCATCCCTCGAGCAAATACAAGCCCTCGTTGAGGCCGGGATGGACGTTGCCAGACTCAATCTGTCTCATGGGGATTACCCCGATCACGAGCAGGTTTACGCCCATGTACGGGCAGCATCGGATACAACGGGTCGCGGCGTAGGGATCCTTGTTGACCTGCAGGGCCCCAAAATTAGATTGGGTCGCTTTGCTGATGGTCCAGTGGTCTTGGAAAACGGAGCTGAATTCATCGTCACGACCGAAAATGTGCCCGGTGATGTGCACATGGTGTCGACCACCTTCACGGGTCTGCCAGCAGATGTGACAGTCGGTGACATGGTGTTGGTTGACGACGGTCGCATCGAACTCAAGGTCACCAAAATTGACGGTCCTCGAGTTCACACCAAGGTGATTGAAGGCGGACCAGTTTCGGACAACAAGGGCTTCAATCTGCCTGGTGTCGCGGTCAGCGTTCCGGCAATGTCGGAGAAAGACATCGATGATCTTCGCTGGGCCCTGCGCATCGGCGCCGACATGATCGCCTTGTCTTTCGTTCGCACGGCCGCTGATATTGCCGATGTGCATGCCATCATGGACGAGGAGGGCATTCGTCTTCCGGTGTTGGCAAAAATTGAAAAGCCTCAAGCTATAGCCAATTTGGCGGAAATCATTGATGCCTTTGACGGCATTATGGTGGCCCGCGGTGATCTTGGCGTGGAATTGCCCTTGGAACATGTTCCGCTTGAACAAAAACGTGCAATCCAATTGTGTCGCGAAGTAGGTAAGCCGGTCATCGTGGCAACGCAGATGCTTGATTCGATGATCACTGCCAGTAGACCTACACGAGCAGAAGCCAGCGACGTTGCAAACGCCGTACTTGACGGCGCAGACGCCCTCATGCTCTCCGGTGAAACCAGCGTTGGTGTCAACCCAACGCTGGTGGTAAGCACCATGTCACGAATCATCGAGCACGTTGAAGCAGAGGCACTGTCGAAACTTCCCAAACTTGAAGATCGGCCTAACCCTTCCACAGCGAGAGCTCTCACTCATTCAGCGGTGAACGTGGCAATCGATATTGACGCCAAATACTTGATCGCCTTCACTGAGACG
>JBIISH010000240.1:0-3297 GCA_044341115.1 Candidatus Nanopelagicales bacterium | reverse complement strand
ACCGGTCTGGATATCCAGAAGTGCTCCACGCAGCCGCATGGTGACCTCACCGGTGGCTCCCCCGGAAATCTCCCACGAGCCAAGATTTCGTGACTTTACGGTTCCCACGGGCGTGATGACAGCGGCGGTTCCACAGGCGAAAACTTCGGTTATCTCCCCTGAGGCACACCCATCGCGCCAGTCCTCAACACTGATCGAGCCCTCTTCGGCGCGGATCCCGAGGTCCTCAGCCACGGTCAGGAGAGAGTCGCGGGTGATCCCGGGGAGCAGCGAGCCGGTCAATCTCGGGGTAACCAAACGGGCGGAATCTCCAGCCCCGTAGACGAAGTACAGGTTCATACCACCCATTTCCTCGACCCAGCGACGCTCAACGGCATCGAGCCACACCACCTGATCACAGCCATGCTGGGAAGCTTCAGCCTGGGCGATGAGCGAGGCTGCGTAGTTACCGGCGCACTTTGCCTCACCAGTGCCACCAGCCGCCGCCCGGACGTAATCATCAGATAACCACACGCTGACCGGCTTGATCCCCTGCGGGAAATACGCTCCGGCTGGAGCCGCGATCAAGTAGTAGTCATATCGAGCAGAGGGGCGCACCCCCAAGCCCAGTTCGGTTCCCAACATGAAAGGCCGCAAATACAGCGATTTTTCCTGATCGGTGGGTACCCATTCATTGTCTGCGCGGACGAGTGCCTCGATCGAGGCCACAAAAAGCTCTTCGGGGAGTTCAGCCATTGCCAACCGCCGAGCTGAATTAGCGAACCTGGTGGCATTGCGGAACGGACGAAAGGTTTTGATGGAGCCATCCGCGTACCTGTAGGCCTTGAGTCCCTCAAAGATCGCCTGACCGTAATGCAAGAAATTGGTGGTCGGATCAAATACGAGCGGGCCATACGGAATCAACTCTGCGCCGTGCCAACCCGCATCCGCGGTCCACGTTGCGTGCACCATGTGATCCGTGGGGTACTTCGCGAAACCTGGGTTAGCGAGGATTTCCGCGCGCCGATCAACCGGGGTTGGGTTAGATGACGCCATCACATCGATCGGCCATAACGCTGAGCCCTGTGGGATCGAAGGCGTCTTGGTCATGCTTGCTCCTTTTCAGCGTCAGGGGGAAAAACTGTGTGTCTGGCTGGCTATCTCACTAGCGACCGGCGGAGGCGAGCGCCGCGAGGGAATCCCCGATTTCGGAGGTCGAGCGAGCTGCGGTGCCGCGGGTAGCCAGATCCGAAGCGACGGCCGCCTCAACCCAGCCAGCCGCTTCAGGCTGACCCACATGATCTAGCAACATCGCGAGCGACATCACCGTTGCAGTGGGATCAGCCTTGCCTTGGCCAGCAATATCCGGTGCTGATCCATGAACCGGTTCAAACATGGACGGATTGCTGCGCGACGGGTCGATATTGCCACTTGCCGCCAGTCCAATTCCGCCACCGATGGCAGCACCAATGTCCGTGAGGATGTCACCAAAGAGGTTGTCAGTCACCACCACGTCGAAGCGCCCTGGATCGGTCAGGAAGAACATCGCTGCCGCATCAACGTGGCAGTAGTCGGTGGTGACGTCTGGGTACTCAAGACGCACGCGGTCGAATGTCCGCTGCCATGTGTCGCCCGCATAGACCAGCACATTGGTCTTGTGAACCAGCGTGACCTTCTTCCTGCGCCGCATGGAGCGGTCAAAGGCATCTCTGATGATGCGCTCTGCTCCGAACGCGGTGTTCAGGCTCACCTCGGTAGACACTTCCTGCGGCGTGCCCTTGCGAAGGAACCCTCCAGCGCCCACGTAGGGCCCTTCGGTACCTTCCCGGCACACGATGAAGTCGATGTCATCTGGCCCGAGCCCGGCCAGTGGCCCGGTCACACCGGGGTACAACTTCACGGGGCGGAGGTTGACATGGTGATCCATGAGGAAGCGGAGTGGGAGCAGCACTCCGCGCTCTAAAACCCCTGGCTTTACCGACGGGTCACCAATGGCACCCAACAAAATGGCGTCGTAAGCCCGCAATTCCTCCACCACGGCATCGGGGAGTAATTCCCCGGTCGCGTTGTATCTGCGCGCTCCAAGGTCATATTCAGTGGTGGTGACACTGATCCCAGCAGCAGGGGCGATCCCCTCAAGGACTTTCATGGCCTCATCGACCACTTCAGTGCCGATTCCATCACCAGGGATAAGGGCTAGATTCAACGACTTCGACATAGGGCGGAAGCCTACCTATCCCCCTGATATCCTCAGCAAACCATGTCAAGCGCACTGCTCCTTCCCAGCCGCGACGAGGCCTAGTCCACCGGCCACCTCGTCGCGGGTGCTCGCTGTGCCGGTCACTCCCAGACTGAAAAATGATCCCATCAGGAGCAACAGACATGAGTTTCGAACGCAACGCCTCATACCTAGCCCGCACCGCCCAGCAACCCTCACCCATGCCGTGGCAGCGTTACCAACCTTTCACCCCGATCGATGTGCCCGATCGCACGTGGCCGACCAAGGTAATTGACGCTGCACCTCGCTGGTGTGCCGTGGATCTACGCGATGGCAATCAGGCATTGATTGATCCCATGACTCCCCAGCGCAAACTTCGGATGTTCCAGTTGCTCGTGGACATGGGCTACAAAGAAATTGAGGTCGGATTCCCTTCGGCTTCGCAAACAGATTTCGATTTTGTGCGCCAAATTATTGAAGAAGATCTCATTCCTGATGACGTCGTCATTCAGGTGCTGACTCAATCGCGCGAGCATCTCATCGAACGGACCTTTGAATCTATTAAGGGTGCCAAGCAAGCAATAGTCCATCTCTATAACTCGACTTCCACTCTGCAGCGGCGAGTCGTGTTCGGGCTTGACCGGCAGGGAATCATCGATATCGCAGTGCATGGCGCGCAGTTGTGTCAAAAGTTTGCCGATGAGATGTCAGATGAAACGGATATCTACTTTGAATATTCCCCGGAGTCGTACACGGGAACCGAATTAGATTTTGCGCTCGAGGTATGTAATGCCGTAACCCAAGTCTGGCAACCAACACCAGATCACAAAATCATTTTCAACCTGCCAGCAACTGTTGAAATGACAACCCCCAACGTCTACGCAGACTCAATCGAGTGGATGAGCCGGCACCTAGACCGGCGCGACTCCATAGTTCTCTCCTTGCACCCACATAATGATCGCGGCACAGCAGTGGCAGCGGCCGAGCTCGGCTACCTTGCAGGTGCCGATCGCATTGAGGGGTGTCTGTTCGGAAATGGGGAGCGCACCGGCAACGTGTGTCTGGTAACTCTTGGCTTGAATCTGTTCAGCCAGGGAGTC
>JBIISH010000239.1:0-3305 GCA_044341115.1 Candidatus Nanopelagicales bacterium | reverse complement strand
CCGGTTTTCCTCGCAGATATCTGGCCCTCTGCCGATGAAATAGCGCAGGTCGTTGGGGCATCGATTGATGCGGAGATGTACACCAGTCGGTATGCCGACGTGTTTGAAGGTGACGAGCGCTGGCGTTCGCTGAAAACACCTACGGGTGATCTATTTGAGTGGGACCCGCAAAGCACATACGTTCGCAAGCCTCCCTACTTCGACAACATGACAGTGGAGACCTCTCCTGTCGTTGATATCTCAGGTGCTCGAGTTTTGGCGCTGCTGGGTGATTCGGTCACCACCGATCACATTTCCCCAGCAGGGTCGATCAAGGCCGATAGCCCGGCGGGGGCGTATCTGATGTCCCATGGTGTCGAAAGAGTTGATTTCAATTCTTACGGATCTCGCAGGGGCAACCACGAAGTGATGATTCGTGGAACATTTGCGAATATCAGACTCCGAAACCTCATGTTGGATGGTGTTGAAGGAGGATTCACAAAGGACTTCACCCAATTGGGTGCCCCTGTCGTCCCAATCTTTGATGCATCGGTTCACTATGCCGAATCTGATACCCCACTCGTGATCCTTGCTGGGGCTGAATACGGGTCGGGCTCTAGCCGTGACTGGGCGGCCAAAGGAACTGCGCTTCTTGGGGTTCGAGCAGTCATTGCTCAGTCCTTTGAGCGTATTCACCGGTCGAACTTGATTGGGATGGGAGTGCTGCCGCTGCAATTCCCCGATGGGGAGTCAGCCGAATCCCTTGGTCTCACCGGTGAGGAGACCTACCACATCACGGGGGTCACCCAACTCAACGACGGGATCACCCCTCGAACCGTGCGGGTGTCCGCGCAGGCCCCAGACGGAAGCAGGCAGGACTTTGATGCATTGGTCCGCATTGATACACCTGGCGAGGCGGACTACTACCGAAATGGCGGAATCCTCCAGTTTGTCCTTCGATCCCTGCTCTAGGACCCGCTGGGCTCAGCCAACAGGTGGCAGGGCCCGGTCAGACGTAGAATTCGCTATGTCCACAGTGGCGGGGTTAGACGAGATCGTGGTGAGGGAGGCGTAGTGGGTCTTTTGGGGAACATCCAAGGTCCGCAAGACGTGAAGAGTCTTTCACCCATTGAACTTGATGCATTAGCAACAGAGATCCGAGCCTTCCTCGTTGAGAAGGTATCGGCCACAGGTGGTCACCTGGGGCCGAACCTGGGAGTTGTTGAATTATCGATAGCTCTGCACCGGGTATTCGCCTCTCCTCAAGACGCGATCATTTGGGACACAGGGCATCAGGCCTACGTGCACAAAATTTTGACTGGCCGCGCAGGGGCCTTCGACACCCTTCGACAGGCCGGAGGAATGTCGGGTTACCCAAGCCGGACTGAGAGTGAGCATGACGTTATTGAGAACTCTCACGCTTCGACGGTGTTGTCCTACGCCGACGGCATTGCTAAAGCGTGGGAATTAAAGGGTGTGCTCGATCGTCGGCACGTCGTTGCCGTCATTGGCGATGGCGCACTGACCGGGGGAATGGCGTGGGAGGCACTGAACAACATCGCTGCGTCGGAGCGAAACGTCATCATCGTCGTCAATGACAATGGGCGCTCCTATTCGCCAACAATCGGGGGATTAGCACACCACCTTGCTACTTTGCGAACCACCAGAGGTTACGAGCGGTTGATGTCATGGGGGAAAGATGTCCTTCAACGCACGCCGGTTGTGGGGCCACCTGTTTATGGTGCCTTGCATGGCATGAAAAAGGGTGTGAAAGACATCGTGGCACCTCAAGGAATGTTCGAAGACCTTGGTTTGAAATACATCGGGCCGGTAAATGGACACGATGAGTCTGAACTTGAGTTTGCATTGGGCCGGGCTCGAGATTTTTCCGGTCCGGTGATCGTGCACGTTATTACGCATAAGGGCCATGGGTACGCGCCGGCAGAAAAAGATGAGGCTGACCGTTTTCACGGTGTCGGGATCATTGACCCCGACACTGGCAAGCCATTGAACGTTGCGGGCCCCTCGTGGACTGGCGTATTTGCAGACGAGCTAGTCCAGATCGGTCGGGAGCGCCACGACGTGGTTGCCATCACCGCTGCCATGTTGGGCCCGACAGGACTTGATCAATTTTCTCAAGCTTTTCCCGATCGAACCTTTGATGTGGGAATTGCTGAGCAACATGCTGTCACCAGTGCGGCAGGTCTAGCTTTTGGTGGAATGCACCCTGTTGTAGCTGTCTATGCCACTTTCTTGAACAGAGCTTTCGACCAGGTGCTCATGGACTGCGCACTCCATAAAGCTGGTGTCACCTTCGTCCTGGATCGCGCGGGCATAACCGGCGATGATGGTGCGAGTCACAACGGCATGTGGGACATGTCGATGCTTCAGGTGGTTCCGGGGCTTCGAATTGCAGCACCACGCGATGAGGTCTCGCTACGACGCGCCCTTAGGGAAGCCGTCGATGTTTCCGATGCCCCCACTGTGGTGCGGTTTCCCAAGGGAGCGCTCGCGCCGGAGGTCCCAGCTATTCGCACCGCGGACGGGATTGATGTCCTGTCCGAAACAGGATCAGGTCAGGTACTCGTCGTTGCAATCGGCTCATTCGCGCAAATGGGTATTGAAATAAGCGACCGCCTCGTCGCCCAAGGAATGGGTGCCACTGTGGTAAACCCATTGTGGGTTAAGCCGGTGCCTGAATGCATAGTTTCTTTGTCAAGATCGGCACGACTAGTAGTGGTACTTGAAGATGGCGTCCGGGTTGGTGGCGTTGGCGCGGCAATCACGCTTGCGCTGCAAGATGCTGAGGTCTCGACGCCGATTCGATCCTTTGGCATCCCGGCAGAGTTCCTCGACCACGCGAAGCGCACGCAGATCCTCACCGAGTTAGGACTCACCGCGCAAGAGATATCTCGAAGACTCGTCGAAATCGTTGCTGGTCAGGAATTATCAGCAACCGAGTCAACTTCCGACTCCGCTGCAATGAATGAAGATTTTCCTGCGGAGAAGAATTAGGCGGATCGCACGTTACCGCTGGCTGCCTATCTGCGACCGCACCACACGCTGCAATCTGTAGGCGAGCCTCTAGCGGCGGTGGAGGACTGGATAAGAGCTCGAGAGCCGCCATCTGAGGCTCAGTGAGCGGTCTTACCTGGGTACGGAAGCAACTCCAGGGGGCAGGAATCTCTTACCCGTGACGCGCTCAGATGTGCCAGTCCGATCGAGGTACGGTGTTAGGCCGCCTAACCAGAACGGCATACCGGTGCCCATGATCATGCACAGATCGATGTCTTGAGGCTCGGCTACAACACCCTCATCAAGCATGA
>JBIISH010000238.1:0-3310 GCA_044341115.1 Candidatus Nanopelagicales bacterium | reverse complement strand
GAACCTGGTCGCAGCGTTCTACCGGCGGGTGGCAACAGATGACATCCTGCGCCCCATGTACCCCGGTGATGATCTCGAAGGTGCCGAGTGGCGTCTGCGCGCCTTCCTCGAGCAGTACTGGGGTGGTCCTGGTACCTATAGCGAAGAGCGTGGGCATCCACGATTGCGCATGCGCCATGCTGGTTTTGTCATCGACACTGCCGCCCGCAATCGGTGGGTGCAGCTCATGGCCGAGGCACTAGAAGAGCAAAATCTGGCACCCGAACCTAAGAAGGTTCTCTGGCAGTACTTAGTGAGCGCCGCGATCTCGATGCAGAACGTTCCCGATGAAAACGCGGATCGGGAGTCTATGCCGATCAACCCCGCGTGATGGCACGATGGGGCAAGCGCTAGCAGCCCTGACGGGTTGGACGATCCAGCGCGGTATTAGCCTCATCGATGGCTTCGTTCACACGAGTCAACGCTTCGGTGTTCCACGTCAGAGCACTCTGCCGATCCAACGGAGTCGTCGGGTTCATGATCTGGTTATAGGCATCCGAGACGAAGATGCTGTGGGTGAGCGGTGCCTCCCAGCAGGTGCGGTGCGGAATCACTTCGTCTGAAACGCCCTGGGCCCACGCACTGTGCCGCGAGGTGATGCCGTCGTAGGGCCACATCGTCGGATTTCCACCCTCAGCGGTGAACAGTGTGCCTGCTAGGAGGGTGACGGGAATGTCGGTCAGGTATCCTGCTTGAACCGTGTTCCATCCCGGAGGTCCGTCGAGATACTTGAACGTGTCTTCACGATTGAGACCGAGATCGTTTTGCGCGGCATAGGTGAGCCATTGCTCGTTGAACGTTTCGCAGAAGGCATTACCGAGGCAGTCCTGCTTTGTGTATTCGCCCCATGTGTAGCTTCCCGGAACGCTTCCGTTGTTGGGCGTGCCCAGCATTGTGAGAGAACGAACCGAAACCGGTGACTCAGTTTGCTTGAGAATTCGCGTAGCTGCGCGTCCGTAGAGCCCGCCATTGGAATGCCCCACCAGGTCCACATCCGTCACGCCGTACTCGGTGTTGAGGTGGGTGATGAACCGCACGAGCTTCTCACCCGATGCGTCGATGTCGCCAGCGGACATGATTGTCATGGATTCCGGCAGAACGATCGGACAGTCCTTGAACGGCGCGAAACTCTGTGGATCCGGGTCCGCGACCACTCCCCATGGCACCGTTGCAGGCGCGGTGTACACCTGCTTGCCCGCAGCGAGCAGGTACTCACGCAGAGCGGTATTGGTGTTGCCCGCTTCGAGGAAGCCCTCTTCACTGGAGCACGCCTCATCTGGTGTGGTGAACGGGCTTATTGCTCCACCACCCGAAACGATCACCACTGCGCGCGAAGTTTCAACTGTCGATTGATCGCCTGCCGAACATGCGCTCAGAGCAAAGAAACCAACAAGGCAAACTGCAAACGTGCGCTTCACACTTCTCATTGCGTCTCCTCGATGATCTGCTTGCAGGGGGACCTAGCGCACCACGTGCAGCCCAAGTCGGGCTGCCTCACCGGTGCTGTGTACAAAAACCTGACCGCGCGGAGTGCTGAGGCGCTTCCATGGTCCGTTGGTCGCAGCAGCAATGCGCACCGGCTCTGTGGTGAGCAACCGGAGCCGACGAGCCGCGTGCAGAACCCGCATTGGCAAACCCGCCCACGCTGGGCGATCCCAAATCTCCTCCGCAATCACTTCCTGACCACGGGCGGAAAGGCCCTGCGCTCGTTGAGTGAATTCGGCGACCGCTTCTTCGACGATCGGCATGATGTCTGAAGCAATTGCCGTGATCGGCATCTGCCAACCATCAGATGGCGGCAAGTGACCAAGGTTTGGACCGCGCGTGACCGGTGCCTTCATATCCGTCAGTGTCGAGGGATCAAATCGACCAGTGTCCGATGCTTCAAGCTCGGCAACGAGAGATGCAAGCGCAATCGTGCTGTCCACCCCGGCTTGGGTTTCTATCGTCGGGAAGGCAAGGAAACACATCACATCCATCGGCGGTGTTGTGTAGATCCCGAGTGCGGTCTCGGTAGTGACGATCCGGGCGCCAAGATGGCCGTTCCAATCGAGTTGGCGCCTACCCAGAGCGATCAGCGTGCGCCGCTCACTCTCACCGAGAGTTATCACTCAGACACTTCCTGAAGGGCTTCGCGCAAAGACTGCGGGATGGGGATGGGCACCTGCTTGATTCGATCCAAACACACCATGACGCTCAACGCATCTGCAGACAGTGACCCGTCGTGATCAAGGATTCGATACTCAAGTGTGTAGGAAGTGTTGCCAATTTTCGTGACCCACATCTCTACTGAGATCGGCTCAATGCCAAGTAGCAAAGACTTTCGAAAGTTGATCTCTTGGCGGGCCAACACCTGTGAATACTCGGGCACGATCATGTGGCCAACATTGATCAGCATGCGCACGCGAGCTTCTTGTAGGTAATCCAAGTAGGTCACATTGTTGACGTGGCCGAGCACGTCAAGGTCGGAGAACCTGCGCTCGAGGGGAATGGTGACTCTGCCCATGATCAGTCCCTCGTGAGTTTGCGGTAGGTAGCGCGGTGTGGACGCGCTGCTTCAACGCCCATGCGCTCGATCTTGTTCTTCTCATATGACTCGAAGTTTCCCTCGAACCAGAACCATTGTGAGTCACCTTCATAGGCGAGGATATGCGTGGCAATTCGATCCAGGAACCAGCGATCATGCGAGGTGATCACCGCGCAACCAGGGAATTCGAGGAGCGCCTTTTCCAAGGAACCGAGGGTTTCCACGTCGAGATCGTTGGTGGGCTCATCAAGGAGCAGCAGGTTGCCACCCATTTTGAGGGTGAGTGCCAAGTTGAGGCGGTTGCGCTCACCACCGGAGAGCACCTTTGCTTGCTTCTGCTGATCAGGGCCTTTGAAGCCGAACACGGACACATAGGCACGAGACGGCATTTCGACGTTGCCAACTTTTATCCAGTCGAGCCCATCAGAGACAACCTCCCAGACGTTCTTGGTGGCATCAAGACCCGAACGCGACTGGTCAACGAAGGAAAGCGACACAGTCTCGCCAATTTTGATATTGCCCGAGGTGGGCAGGGTGTCTTTGTCTGACTCGTCGTGCTCGGCAGCTGCAACGATCATGTTGAAAAGGGTGGTTTTACCAACACCGTTCGGTCCGATCACACCAACAATCCCGTTGCGCGGAAGAGTGAAAGAAAGATCATCAATCAGGATGCGATCGCCAAATGCCTTGGTGAGGTGATCAACTTCGACCACAACACTGCCCAAACGCGGACCCGGTGGGATC
>JBIISH010000237.1:0-3315 GCA_044341115.1 Candidatus Nanopelagicales bacterium | reverse complement strand
CTCCCGCACCTGCCCACGCCAAGGAACTCGCGCGCGAGATCGCAGATCTGGGAGGCCGGTGCGTGGCATACCTCGAGGCCGCACGGTGATCGTCATCGTCTGCGGTCAGCATCGCTCCGGTTCCACTCTCGCATGGCAAGTCGCCTTTGAACTGCTCCGCTCCCGGCACTCGGTGTCGGCTCCCATGGGCGCATCGTCGCGGCAATTGTGGTTGCATGCCCTGCGGCCGCGGCACGTGCGCATGATGAAGGTGCACTTCTCGCCGTCGATGCGCCGCAAGGATTTTCCCACGTGGGGGGCGCGCTACATCTACACCTACCGCGATCCGAGAGACGTGGTGGCGTCTCTGATTCGCAAGGGTCGATACCCGATCGACCACGAGCGTCGCGGTCCCACAGGAGTGAGCGCCATCGTGCAGCGCGAGCTGCGAGGCGACAATTTCTGGACGCGCAGAGAGCATGTATGGATAGGCAGATACGAGACGATCTCTCAAGATATGCCGGGCATAGTGCGCTCGCTTGCCGACTTCCTTGACATCACGGTCACCGACGAGGAGGTCGAACGGATCACCGCATTCGTGGCACCCGAGCGCCAGCGCGAACGCGTCCGGGACGTTGCATCATCGGGGATAGATCCGGGCCTGCGCATCACGTCGCATCACATCACCGACGGACGAGAAGGAGCATGGCGCACGACACTCACTCCGGAGGAGGTCGCTGCCATCGAAACTATCGCCGGTGACTGGATGGACTCCCATGGCTACCTGCGCGAGCTACCGCCTCGATAGCCGCAACGAACGTTGGGGAGTCATGCTCCCAGTTGTGCTCCGCGCGGACCGCCGCGATTCCATTGCGCCCCATCGCGATGCGCAGGTCATCATTCTCATGCAGTGCGAGCACCGCTGCGGCAGCGGCCGCCGGATCGCAGAACGGCACGGTGATTCCCGCCTGATGCGCTTCAAGCAGTTCCGCCACGAGGGGCAGCCGGGTCGCAACCACGGGCACCCCGTGAGCGAGGTACTCAAACACCTTCGTGGGATGGGAGTGCCGGTAGTTCCGCTCGTCGTGCAGCAGTGAGAGACCGCAGGTTGCGCCCCGTACCCGATCGAGCGTGTCGGCGTGGGCGAGGCGCCCGTGCCAGCGGATGTCGCCGGTGAGGTCTGCGCTCGACAACTGCTCACGCACCTCGGGCGCCGCCGGCCCGATCACGTCCAGGACGATCCCGTGCGGACGCAGCAGGCGACCGACCTCGATCAGATCCAGCGCCCCGCGCGCGCGAGTCAGCGTGCTGACGCACACTGCACGCCCTCGTCCGGGGGGAGGCGCACCGTGATCGATCAGCGTCGAGTTGGGCACCACCGGATGCGGCCGGCGAAAACGTGATGAGTAACCCGTCTCCGCCAGCAGCAGGTCGTGGCGGCTCTCCGCCCACCGCTCCATCAACCGGACACCCGATGCCGCCGCACGGTCCAGTCCCGCGGGGATCCAGTCCTTGTAGCCGACGGCCGCTGCCGTGTCCTCGTGCACGACCCAGACAACAGCTGCATGGCGCACTCCGGTCATTGCCACGACGAGCTCGGGGTCGTGCAGGATGAAGAGGTCGTTCCGATCGGTGAGTTCACGGAACACACGGCGTGCCGCCCGCATGGCCGCGAGTCGACGTCGCCCCGCAGATCGCGGCAGGTCGATACCGCGCACACTGGGCGGAATGTCAACGTCGAAGGCAGAGAACGGTGCCGCATAGGTGACGTCGTGTCCCGCATCAATCAGCGCTGAGATCTGTCGCACCAGGATGCGGGTGTCGAGCGGATGGTGCACCACGGTCATAACGGCGATTCGCAGACGCGTCATGGTCGGGAGTTCCCCTGCTTGTGCCTGCGCCGCTTGTTCTCCACCACGTACTGATCGATGGTCTCCTCCGGCGGACCATCCGCGCGCACTGCGCCCTTCTCGATCCAGACCACTCGTGAACACGAGGCCCTGATCGACGACATCGAGTGACTGACGAGGATCACAGCCTCCGCTCGCGCACGCAGCTCCTGCATACGCGCGATGCTGCTCTCCTTGAACTCCATGTCTCCCGTGGCCAGTGCCTCATCAAGCAGCAGGATGTCGTGCTCGACCGCAGACGCGATCGCGAACTTCAACCGGGCGTTCATACCCGAGGAGTAGGTCGACATAGGCCGGTCGATGCTGTCGGCCAAGCCAGAGAAGGCGACGATGCCTTGCGTGCGCTCGGCGACGTCGGAGCGCGCAATCCCGAGCGCCAGGCAGCCAAGTTCGATGTTCTCGCGCCCCGACAATCTCGGCACGAGGGTCTTGCCCACACCGAGGAGCACAGGGGTCGACGAGGCATAGACCGCGCCACGGTCCGTGGGCAGAAGTCCGGCCATGGCGCGCAGGAGGGTCGACTTGCCGGCGCCGTTGCGTCCGATGACCCCCACACTTTCGCCCGCGCGGACCTCCAGGCTGATCCCCCGCACAGCTTCGACCCGGATCGGTCGCCGTGGTGCGAGGCGTCCGTGCGAGAGGACTCGATAGGACACATGCACATCATCGAGCAGCAGTCGCAGTGAGGTGGGGGTGTCAGTCGCGTCCATAGGTCCCCTCCCCTCGCCAGAACACCACAACACCGGCCACGAGTGCCGTCACCGACCACAGCGCTGCCGCCAGCCAGTTCCCCGCTCCGCCGGGGGAGTCGTAACTGTGCAACAGCGCATCGCGCATCACCGCGAGGTACACCGCACCCGGGTTGTACAGGAGGATGCCCTCAACCCACGTGGGAAGGTCGAGCTGGGCCGCGCGCTCGGTGACAGGAAACATGACCCCAGAGGCCAGCCCCCATAGTCGCAGCACCAGTGGTAGCACTCCGCCGATGTCGGGGGTATGACTCAGCGCCCGCGCTAGGAGCAGGGCACTGCCCCAGGCGAACGGAACGATGAGTAAAACGGCTACCGGCGCGAGGAGCCAGGACCACGTGATCGGCTCACCTGTGAGCAGGAGAACGGCGATCAGAACGGGCAGCGATGCGACGAACGCACGCACCTGCTGGATGACCGCCGAGGTCGGGAGCACCACGGCGGGGATGGGCAGCGATGTGAGCATGCCGCGGTTGGCGGAGATGGAGCGTGAGCCGGACTGCAGCGAGCGACGGATCACTGCGAAGGTGAACACTCCCACCGCCAAGAACCCCAGGTAGTTCTCTACGGAAGCGCGCGCACCGAGCAGGACACCGAAGAGCACCCAGTAGGTGACCATCGTGGTGAGCGGATCGAGAATCTCCCAGAGTGGACCCAGCCGTCGGGCACGATGACCC
>JBIISH010000083.1:0-7023 GCA_044341115.1 Candidatus Nanopelagicales bacterium | reverse complement strand
GCAACAGATCCTCGGGAATCAAGCCCACATCAAATCCTCTTGCGCCACCAGAAACGTAGACACGATCAAGGACCAAAACGCTGTTATCGATCACCGTGGGCAGTTGTGTGCGTTGCCCGATCGGACTGATCCCGCCAAGGACGTATCCCGTGAGGCGCTGGGCAGTGTCAGTAGGCGCCATTTCCGCACGTTTTCCACCGGCAGCCTGCGCAAGCATCTTCATATTCAGGGTGCAATCGACGGGAACAACGGCCACGTGGGGCTGGGCGTCGACTAAAACAATGAGCGTCTTGAAGACTTCGGCAGGTGATAAGCCGAGTGCGTGTGCGGCCTCAATTCCGTAGCTCGTGGATGAAGGATTGTGTTCATAGGTATGGCTGGTGAACGCTACGCCCGCATCGAGCAGAGCCAGCGTTGCTGGCGTTCCTTTCCCGCGGGGAGATTTTTCTTTCGCCATCGCAGTGTGGTTTTTTCGATTCAGTTCATTGACGGTGAGTGGAGATGCGGGTCGACGGTCGGCACCATAGACAGTGCCTCGATCAGCGCTGTTTCACTACGGAGCAATGAGCGGGCTCGTCTGAGCCGTTCGGCAGTGTCTGGCGCACCGAGCAGCCACTGGCGTTGGTCCATCGGGAGCACCATGGCCGCAGTGATGAGAAAACTGAGGATGGTGGCATCTCGAGGAGTCTCATCAAGGTCGCTCACTTCGTCCTGAAGCCGTCCCGCCAATGCCGATCGGTACTGCAAGAAGTCGCGGGCAAGGAGTGGCCCGAGGTCTTCTGTTCCCTCATCGACCTCCTCGATGAAATCGACTTCAGCGCGGAGCAGAGGTGTTGAGTCATCCACCGCAAGAACATGGAATCTACGGTTACCCGTGGTCACCAGATCGAATCTCCCATCGGGCAGTTCATCACACTCCCGGATGGCTGCTGAGACACCGATTGGGTAGAAAGCATCGAGTCCGTGGCTCGCGAAGGTTCGGCCCTCCCGGACGGCAACAACCCCAAATTCGCGTTGATCCTCGTCCTCGATGGCGAGTAGTTCATTGACCATGAGGCGATAGCGCGGTTCGAAAATGTGGAGGGGGACAACCAGCCCGGGCACGAGCACAATATTGATGGGAAACAGCGGCAGAGTGGTTGTCACAAGATGCAGCGTAAACTCCTGCACATGATCAGGCGCGTGGACCTTCGAGATACCAACGTTGACGCTCGCTCCGTGGTGCCCCGTGCAGCCATGGATGTTGCTGATGCGACCGCTCGAATCCGGCCGATTCTTAGTGATGTCAAGCTTCGCGGAGCCGAAGCCGTGCTGGAGTGGAGCGAAAAACTCGACAAGGTCCGCCCTCCAGCTCTGCTGGTGCCGATCGCGCTATTGCAAGAGGCTGAAGATTCGCTCGACCCCGACGTTCGGGCGGCCCTTCTGGAGTCCATCGCACGGGCGCGCAAAGTGCACATGGATCAGCGCCGAACAGATATCACCACGGCGGTAGTGCCGGGAGGTTCAGTAACTGAGCGATGGATACCTGTCGAGAGGGTTGGGCTCTACGTTCCCGGCGGCCGTGCCGTGTACCCAAGCAGCGTGGTCATGAACGTGGTTCCTGCCCAGGTGGCTGGGGTTGAATCGCTCGTTGTCGTTTCTCCGCCGCAACCGGATTTTGGTGGTTGGCCGCATCCCACGATTTTGGCAGCCTGCTCTCTGCTGGGAGTAGAGGAGGTTTATGCCGTCGGCGGGGCGCAAGCAATCGCGATGTTGGCGTACGGAGTCGACCTGCCCGATGGGGCACAGTGTGAACCAGTTGACCTCGTCACCGGCCCAGGAAATATTTACGTGACTGCTGCCAAGCGCGAACTTCAAGGCATCATTGGAATCGATTCGGAGGCTGGACCAACTGAGGTGGCCATTTTGGCCGACGACACTGCTGATGCTCGCCACGTGGCGGCTGACTTGATCAGCCAAGCCGAGCACGACGTCATTGCGGCCGCCGTTCTGGTCACCACCAGTGTGGAATTAGCTGATGCTGTTGATGCAGAGGTCACTGCTCAAGTTGCTTTGACCAAGCACAGTGCTCGTATCACCGAAGCGCTTACTGGAGCCCAAAGTGCGATCGTTGTGGTCGACGATCTTGAAACCGGTATTCGAGTGATCGATGCATATGCAGCCGAGCACCTTGAGATCCATACGCGCAATGCCCGCGAGGTCGCCATGAAGATCAAGCACGCTGGTGCAATCTTTGTGGGCACGTGGTCGCCTGTTTCCCTCGGTGATTACTGTGCGGGATCCAATCATGTTTTGCCCACGATGGGATCAGCGCGCAATTCATCTGGACTTTCCGTGCAGTCATTCCTGCGCGGTGTGCACATCATCGATTACAACGAGCAGGCGTTAGCTGATGTCGCGAATCACGTGATGACGCTTTCGCATGCTGAAGATCTTCCTGCGCATGGCCAAGCGATATCCATTCGTTTCGGTAGCAGCACGCCAATCGATCGTGCGCAATGAGTGAGGACTTTGTGCTGCCAGTGCGTGCAGACCTCGTCGGGATTTCATCGTATGGCGCACCTCAACTCGATGTTGCTGCCAGATTAAACGTCAACGAGAACCCGTTTCCGTTGCCTGCTTCCGTTGTAGAAGCGATAACTCAAGCAGTGAGCAGTGCAGCCCATGGACTTAACCGGTACCCAGAACGCGATGCTGTGGAGCTCCGCGCCGCACTTGCTGATTTCATCGCCAGAGACTGTGGCGTGGATCTACCGGTTGAGCAAGTATGGGCTGCAAATGGTTCTAATGAAGTAATGCACCAGATCTTTCTGGCATTTGGTGGCCCAGGTCGACGCGCGCTCACGTTTGAACCCACATATTCCATGTACCCGGAATATGCACGAGACACGTTCACAGATTTTCGAATGCTTCCTCGACTGCCCGATTTCACGGTCGACGTTAAGCGCGCGGTTGATGCGATCGCTGATCTGCGTCCATCGATAGTCATCTTGACCTCACCAAACAATCCGACCGGAACCAGCCAAGACCTCTCAGATACTCGAACAATTGCTCAGGCGGGCCTGACCTACGGAGCCATGGTTGTCGTTGATGAGGCCTATGCGGAGTTCCGTAGAGATGGAGTCCCTAGCGCATGTGAGCTTCTTGGCGAGTTCCCCAACCTCATCGTGACTCGGACTATGAGCAAGGCCTTCGGATTGGCCGGTGCCAGGCTTGGCTACGCCCTCGCGGCTGACCCCCGAGTTGTTGACACGCTGCACGTGGTGCGGCTGCCCTACCACCTATCAGCCATCACTCAAGCGGTGGCGTTGGCAGCGCTCGCGAATTCCGAGTTACTCACGGCGCAAGTGCAACTCATCCGATCTGAGCGGAATGCACTCGCTGAGTGGCTGGAGGAGCAGGGATACGACGTTGCCCCGAGTGATGCCAATTTCATTCTTTTCGGAAAGTTTGAACATCGCCATGCGGTGTGGCAGCACCTCTTGAACAGCGGTGTATTGGTCCGGGAAACTGGTCCACCCCAGTGGCTTCGGGTGAGCGTGGGTACTCCTGAGGAGAACGCTATGTTTAGGGACGCACTTCTTCGAGCGAAAGAGGACCAATGAGTCGGACCGCGCGCATTGAGCGCAATACCAAGGAGAGCGAAGTCCTCGTCGAACTTGAACTAGACGGGACAGGAGCGAGCAACATCGAGACCGGTGTTCCCTTCTTCGACCACATGCTCGCTCAACTCGCCAAACATGGTGGCCTGGACCTCACCGTTCGTACCAAGGGTGATCTTGAAGTGGATGCGCACCACACCGTCGAAGACACCTCGCTCGCGGTGGGGCAAGCGCTTAATGCGGCCCTGGGCGATCGGGCTGGGCTACGCCGTTACGGCGACGCGCTGGTGCCCTTGGATGAATGCCTCGTTCAATCGGCTATCGACCTATCCGGTCGGCCCTACCTCGTCCATGAAGAACCCGACATGGTCGAACTCATTGGCTCATTCGACACCACCTTGACCCGGCACATCTGGGAGTCCATCGTGGCGACATCTCAGATAACCCTTCATGTGCGAGTCCTGTCGGGTCGCAACGCCCACCACGTGGTAGAGGCCCAGTTCAAGTCGGTGGCACGCTCCCTTCGCGAGGCAATCGCCCTCGATCCGCGGGTCGTGGGAGTTCCCTCGACTAAGGGCACCTTGACCGCATCGTGACGTCGTCGCCTTTGGTCGCTGTACTTGACTACGGCTCGGGAAATCTCCTTTCTGCTCAACGAGCGTTGATGAGAGCAGGAGCCGAGGTCATTGTCACGGCTGATCCAGACATTGCCATCGAGGCTGATGGCCTTGTTGTTCCTGGAGTGGGTGCATTCGCTGCCTGTATGTCGGGAATCCGCGAGATTCACGGCGATGTGATTGTTGACCGGCGCCTTGCGGGTGGCCGACCAGTACTCGGGATCTGCGTGGGCATGCAGGTGATGTTCGCGCGTGGCGTCGAGCACGGCGACGACGTTGCGGGCCTTGACCAGTGGCCAGGGGTAGTTCAGCGGCTCGATGCGCCGGTTTTGCCACATATGGGCTGGAACACAGTGAATGCACCGCCTCATTCGATTCTCTTTGAAGGAGTCGAGCAGGAGAGCTTCTATTTCGTCCATTCCTATGCGGTGACTTCGTGGGATTTGCCTGACGGCGACCCGAATCGAACGCCGCCGTCAGTGACCTGGACCGAGTACGGCCAGCGATTCGTTTCGGCGGTTGAAAATGGCGCGCTGATGGCCACGCAGTTCCATCCAGAGAAGTCCGGTGACGCCGGAGCCCATGTGCTGCGCAATTGGATCTCATGGCTCAGTGAGTAGGGTAGGAGACGTGAAAAAGCCTACTTTTGACCTTTTGCCCGCTGTCGACGTTGCTGACGGCAAGGCCGTTCGCCTAGTTCAGGGCAAGGCCGGAACAGAAACCACATTTGGCACGCCACTGGATGCGGCCCTTTCGTGGGTTGAGCAGGGCGCCGAGTGGATTCACCTAGTGGATCTTGATGCGGCATTTGGTCGCGGGTCCAATGCCGAACTGATTGCTCAGGTGGTGCACAGGGTTCGCGGCGATGTCAAAGTGGAGTTATCCGGTGGTATTCGCAACGACGAAACCCTCAGGGCGGCACTTGCCACGGGATGCACTCGAGTCAACCTAGGGACCGCCGCACTGGAGGACCCAGATTGGACAGAGCGCGTTATTGGCGAATTCGGAGATCGGATCGCAGTGGGCCTTGACGTTCGTGGCACCACACTTTCGGCGCGAGGCTGGACCGAAGACGGTGGCGATTTGTGGGAAACTATTGGCCGCCTGGATGTGGCAGGTTGCGCTCGTTACGTAGTTACTGATGTTGCGAAAGATGGAACCATGCACGGCCCGAATTTTCATCTACTCAAAGAGGTGTGCCACGTCACCTCAAAGCCGGTGGTTGCATCAGGTGGCATCGCGCGACTAGAAGATCTGCACAAGCTGGTTGACATGATGGACATCGGCATCGAGGGAGCAATCGTCGGTCGCGCTTTGTACGAAGGCGCTTTCTCACTTGCAGAAGCGATCGCTGCCATCGAGCCCCGTTTTGATCCTTACGAATGGGGTCCTCCGCGCCCGTGAGCCTTTCGGTTCGTGTGATTCCTTGCCTCGACGTGGATGCCGGTCGAGTGGTCAAGGGTGTGAATTTCGAAAATCTTCGTGATGCGGGCGATCCCGTCGAGCTTGCAGCCGCCTATGACCTAGCCGGTGCTGATGAACTTGTCTTCCTCGATATCACAGCATCCAGCGGCGATAGATCCACCATGTTTGACGTGGTTCGTCGCACGGCTGAATCAGTTTTTATACCGTTAACCGTTGGCGGCGGAGTAAGAGACGTCGACGATTTTGATCGGCTACTTCGCGAAGGCGCAGACAAAGTGAGCGTCAACACTTCTGCGATCAACGATCCTGAGTTACTAGATCGGGCGGCTCGCAGATTCGGTGCGCAGTGCGTTGTTTTGTCGGTTGATGCCCGAAGGTGCCCAGATGGGGTACGCACCCCAAGTGGATTCGAGGTCACCACGCACGGCGGACGCACAAGTACCGGCATCGATGCTCTCACCTGGGCTCGTGAAGGGGCAGATCGAGGAGCAGGAGAGATTTTGCTCAACTCGATGGATGCAGATGGCACCAAAGATGGATTCGATCTTGAACTCATCGCTCTCATTCGCGCAGAGGTGCAGGTTCCGATCATCGCTAGTGGGGGAGCCGGCACACCGCAGCACTTCGTAGAGGCAGTGCGCGCTGGAGCAGATGCGGTCCTGGCGGCAAGCGTTTTTCACTTTGGCACAGTCTCGATTGCCCAGGTGAAGGATGAGTTGGCTCACGCTGGGTTTGAGGTACGACGCACGATCTAAAAGCTGGGCTAATCGCGCCCGAAAACCGGCACCGGCACAATGAGGGCATGTCTTTCGAGCCGCTACCCGATGTGGATTCCTTTGTAGCCGCCGTCTCGTTCGGACCAGGGGGCCTGGTTCCGGTCATTGCACAGCAGTGGGATTCACGTGAGGTGCTCATGATGGCCTGGATGGATGAGGCTGCCCTTCGGGAAACAATCGCCACTGGCAGCGCAACATACTTCTCCCGCAGCAGGCAAAGCAGGTGGGTTAAGGGCGAAACCTCAGGCCATGTGCAGAGTGTGAGAGATATTCGAATCGACTGCGACGGCGACACCCTTTTATTGATGGTGGATCAAACTGGAGCTGCTTGTCACACCGGTGATCACACGTGCTTTGAGCACGAAGGTGCGCGGTGAGTGCGCCTGCTCTGGGAGTCACGACTCCAGACTTGGCCAGGTTTTTAGATCAAGCTCAAAATTCTCGGGTGATTCCGGTGGTCCGCAGACTTCTGGCTGATGGCATGACCGCCGTTGGCTTGTTCGAGGCGTTATGTGAAGACCGCGCCGGAACTTTTCTGTTGGAGTCTGCTGAACAAGGTCGCACCTGGTCACGCTATTCCTTTGTGGGTGTGCGAAGCGCTGC
>JBIISH010000147.1:0-4883 GCA_044341115.1 Candidatus Nanopelagicales bacterium | reverse complement strand
CTGAGGCGAATGGGCAGACGGTATGGTCGGGGCGAGTGCCCGCCGGGCTCAGCAATGATCTTGATCCACTCGTCGCTCTGCGCGAGTCTGTCGAAACGTTGAGAACCACGCTGCTACCAGGACTGCCGCCGTTAACGGGTGGCTTCGTTGGCTATATTTCCTATGACGCGATCCGGCGCTGGGAAAAAGTGCCAGATCGGCACGAGAACATCCTGAATATCCCCGAACTCGGCTTCCTTCTCGCCACTGATTTAGCGGTTTTGGATCATGCCGATGGCACAGTTCTCTTGATTGCTAATGCGATCAATTACGACGCCTCCGATGAGCGTGCTGAGGCTGCATGGGCAGACGCAGTTCAGCGACTCGATGACATGCAACAAGCCCTCGTTTCCCCCCGGCGTCTAGCTGTTTCGACGTTTTCTGAATCCGATCGCGGCACAGTGCAGGCGCACACCTCGCATGCGGAGTACACCGCGAATGTCGCCAAGATTCAGGAATACATCCGCGGTGGTGACGCATTTCAAGTAGTGCTCTCCCAGAGATTTAGCGTTCCGTGCCCAGCATCGTCTCTTGACGTGTATCGGGTGCTCCGTTCGACCAATCCAAGTCCGTACATGTACCTCGTCCGGCTGCCAAAGTTTGATTCGGAATCTACAAGCGAAAACCAGAGCCTCGACCCTGCAGTGTCTTTTGACATTGTCGGATCTTCACCGGAAGCATTGGTCACAGTCGTTGATGGGATGTGCACTGTTCACCCCATTGCTGGGACCCGCGCACGGGGTGCCACGCCTGCAGCAGATGTGCAATTGGCCGAGGATTTATTGAATGATGCCAAAGAACGAGCTGAGCACGTGATGCTGGTTGATCTCGCCCGCAATGATCTCGGCCGCGTCTGCGCATCTGGTTCGGTGACGGTTGATGAATTCATGTCAGTTGAGCGCTACTCGCACGTCATGCATCTCGTTTCTACTGTTACTGGCGATTTAGCTGATGGGCGGACGGCATTTGATGCTCTGGCAGCAACTTTCCCGGCAGGTACTCTCTCCGGGGCACCCAAACCGCGAGCTATGGAGATTATCGACGAACTCGAGCCGCTCCGTCGAGGTGTGTACGGAGGGTGCGTCGGATACGTTGATTTTGCGGGGAATCTAGATACCGCGATCGCTATTCGGACTGCGGTGATCAAGGATTCCGTGGCGCATGTTCAATCTGGCGCCGGAGTTGTAGCGGACTCAAGTCCTGATTCCGAGGCAGCCGAGTGCGTCAACAAAGCGGCGGCGGTCCTCCGGGCAGTGGCTACCGCCTCCACCATGACTCCGCTGGGCTTTGAGTAGGTGGATTGTCATGAGGTGGATTGTCATGAGGTGGATTGTCATGAGTAGGTCTCGGGAGTACGGACTGACTCTTTGCGCAATCGTCGTTGGTGCTGGGGTTGCATTGTTTTCCCTTAATCGCGCGTGGCTGATCACAACCGAGCCTGTCTTGCCAGGTGCTACGAACGCTGTGCTTGAAGAGGCATTCACGGGGGCGCAAATGTTGACGGGTGCATCGGCCGCTTCGTGGGCAGCCCTGATGTGTGCTCTCGCGGTTGTGGCCACTCGGCGGGTCGGGAGAGTGCTTGCCGGGATCGTGATTGCGTTGGCCGGGCTTTACCTCGCAATCCAGAGCGCACGCTTCCCAGCTTCATTTGGCGAGCAAGGTTCGATTTCTCGTTGGTGGATCCCCGCGATGATCGCGGCGGTGGTCTTGGTGCTGAGTGGGGCGTTAGTCATTGTGCGTGGCGGGGTGTGGCCCATTTTGAGTCGACGTTACGAACGAGGCGCCAAACCGCCGGAACAGGAGTCTGCATGGGAAGCGCTAGATGCTGGGCGCGATCCCACACTTGCTGATGATTAGATGGGGTTATGACTACTCCAGATCATGACTATCACGGGTCCACTCCAGCGGCCTGGACGCTCGTGGCCATCATCACGTTGGCCTTCACCGTGGGAACGCTCGCCTTGATTTTGGGGAATTGGCCAATGTTCTGGGTGGGCGTGGCACTGGTAGCTGTGGGCGGCATTGTTGGCAAAGTAATGTCGATGATGGGTTTAGGAAAGCCGGGCACCGGCCGCAAGTCCAAGGTTTCATAATTCCCGAGCATTCTTTACGAGCCTCTTACCTGTCCAGGGCGCTCTCCAGACCTGAATCTGGGACGCTTGAGCGGTGAGTTCACTGGGCCTGTCATCCACATCTGAATCGGCACGCGGTGTCATCTTGGTGGTTGAGGATGAAAAAGCGATTGCGGATTTACTCCGTCTCTACCTCTCCCGAGAAGGTTTCGGAGTGCATGTAGCCGCCGATGGAGTTGAGGCCTTGCACGCTGCTCGAACCCTGCATCCGGCAGCGATAGTTCTCGATGTCGGCTTGCCACTTATCGATGGCACGGAGGTGTGTCGGCAACTGCGTGGTGAGGGGAACTGGACTCCTGTGCTCTTCTGTACGGCGCGCGATGACGAAGTGGATCGCATTATTGGTCTTGAACTTGGTGCGGATGACTACATCACCAAGCCATTTAGCCCCCGGGAGCTTGTTGCCCGAGTGAAATCTGTTGTGCGAAGGTCGGTGCTCGCAGCACAAAGCGACGCCCCGCTTGTCATGGGCCAGGTGCGCGTTGATCTAGCGACTAGGCGCGTTGACGTGGCGGGGGCGCCCGTCGCACTCACCGCGACCGAATTCGATCTACTTGCGCATTTGCTATCGCAGCCATCGCGGGTGTTGAGTCGTGAGCAATTGCTCTCCGAGGTGTGGGGTTACGCCGCGGTCGTTGGAACCCGAACTGTGGATGTTCATATTGCTCAGTTGCGCGCAAAACTAGGTGAGCACAGTCCTATCCGCACCGTGCGTGGGGTCGGTTACTCGGCAGAACCAGATGCGCGTGAATAACCTCCCACCTCGAACCACCTTGACCACGAGAATCGTTCTTCTCACCTCGGTCGTTGCCGTCATCGTCGCAGTAATCGCCGGCCTAGTTTCCTATCCCTTAGCTCAATCAGCTGCCCAGAGTCAGGCTCAAGGTGCTCTCGCTCGCCTCACTGATGTGACGGCCGCTTCACTTGAACGAGGCTTGGAAAATGATCGGCCAGGGCGTCCGCTCCCTCGAGCGATCGTTGATACGTTGAGAAGTGAACGGATTACCGGCTACCTCATCGAGGCGGGAGCGCAAATCCCACCTGAGCTCGACGAAATTTCGCTGGAACCACTTCGTGATGGCAATGCGCTTTCTACGACGGGCCAAGTAGCGGGAGATCCGGTTCTCGTTGAAGCGAGAGTCCTGATAAATGGTGGAGTCGTAGTACTCATTCAACCGTTCACGGTTGCTGGTGAATTCGCGATCCGGGCGCTAGTCCGTTTCGCAATTGCACTGATCGCAGGGCTTATCGTCGCGATTCCGATTGGGTACTTTGTGGCAAGACGACTCATCCGCCCACTGCGAGCTGCCCGGGAGGCCGCCGATCATATGGCTGGAGGAGAGCGCGACGTGCGCCTCGTGCCGGAAGGGCCGGTGGAAATTGCCGCAATTGCGGAGGCGCTCAACTCATTGAACAGTGCCCTAGTCCTTTCTGAAGGAAGGCAACGAGACTTTCTGTTGTCGGTATCGCACGAACTGCGCACCCCCTTGACCGCTGTTCGTGGCTACGGTGAGGCACTTGCAGATGGCGTGATTCCGAACGCTGACATTGCACGCACTGGGATCACCATCGGAGCCGAAGCGACCCGATTGAATCGACTTGTCACAGACCTGCTCGATCTTGCCCGACTCGGCGCTGTTGATTTTCCTTTTGAGATGCATCGGGTCGATGTTCGCCAGTTAGTGCTTGACGCGGGCGAAGTATGGAAATCGCGATGTGATCCGGTCGGAGTCGACTTCACCACGCAGACACCCAAGGATGAGCTCGTTGCGACTACCGACCCCGTGCGCCTGCGGCAGGTGATCGACAACCTCATGGAGAACGCGCTCAGGGTCACGCCCGAGGGTCAGCACATTGTGCTTGCCCTCATCGCAGCCCAAGACACCTTCTCAGTTGAGGTGCGAGATTCAGGGCCAGGGCTCCAACCGCAAGATGCCGACGTGGCCTTCGAACCGGGTGTGCTCTACGAGCGTTATCGGGGTGTGCGCCCGGTAGGAACAGGAATAGGTCTAGCTCTTGTGGGGCGACTGTCCCGTGGACTTGGTGGATCCGCAAAAGTGGGTACGGCCCCAGAAGGTGGAGCGGCCTTCCTTGTCAAGTTCCCCATTTCGCGCACAATGGTGGAGTGAGCACTCCCCAGCGCATCGCTCCGGCACTTGGAACCGGCGTCCTCGTTGCCGTGGCCGCTGCCTATATCTGGGCGGTCGACCCACATGAAGGCGGTCTCTATCCGGTATGCCCAACCCAAGCCATATTGGGTATCGATTGCCCAGCCTGCGGTGGTCTTCGGGGAAGTCATGCGCTACTTCGTGGCGACCTGGCTGGTGCTGCGGATAACAACATCCTGCTCTTTCTATTAGTTCCAGTTCTGGCGTTTGTGTGGTGGCGTTGGCTCGTTGCCTCATGGAAGGCCACACCAGAAATGGGCTCAACCCAATCCCATGCCCCAGCGGAGTCAACGTCGAAGATCTTGATAATCACCCTGATTGTCGTTCTCGTTTTTGGTGTGGTGCGAAACTTCTTGCCCTACCTCGGATCGGGTATCGGCTAGCGGGATAGGTAGCCTTCGACTGTGAGTGTTCTTGATGACATCGTTGCCGGTGTGCGCGAAGACGTCGATGCGCGCAAAGCATCGGTGACACTCGACGAACTCAAATCTCGAGCTGAGCGGCAAGTGCCAGCCCTCGAGGTTGTGAGTGTCCTTTCTGGCGA
>JBIISH010000023.1:0-11918 GCA_044341115.1 Candidatus Nanopelagicales bacterium | reverse complement strand
TATTGCGCGCCAATGATGTCAAGAACTGCCGAGGGATTTGCTCCACCGAAAACTGTCGCCATGGCGCTGCCACGACCCAATGCCTGAATCACTCCAGGATTTGCGTCTACATATTCCCTCTTCATCACATAGATCGCATCGAAGAAGATCTCAGAACCAGGCAATTCGACCTGCACTAGTTCTGCACCGCGTAGGCGCAGGACTGCTGTGTCAATAAAGGCGGCTGCATAAGCCTGGATTTCGCCACGCTCGAAAGCTGTCAATGGCGCAGCGCCTGGTCCAGTTGCGAGGATTTCGTAGTCGACTCCGGCTTCGAGTCCTTGTGCTGACATGAGCGGCACTAGCCACGACTCCGCACCGGCACCAACCGAATCGACGCCGATGACCTTGCCGCGCAAATCTTCGGCTGTCGTGACACCAGAATCGGCAGTGGTCTGCAAAGCAAACACATCAGATTGGTACAAGGTGTAGACGGAGACTAGGTCGGCACCTTCCTCAACGGCCTTCAGTGCAGGGCCAGGACTGCATATGCAGATGTCCGCCTGACCTGAAAGGAGTTGCTGCATGCCGGCTCCTGATCCATCTGCTGCCTCAACAGTCAGGTCGATCGCCCCGTCGAAATAGCCTTGAGCCTGGGCAACAATGGGTGGGTAGAAAGCAATCCCACTGGGGGCTGCGATTACCGCGGTGAGGGCAGCAGGAGTTGTGCCCTCCGAGGTATCTGTACTCGACGTATCTGCCGAACCTCCGCAGGCGGCCAAGATGAGGGCAGCTGCAGCGGCTGCGATTCCCATCGGAAGCCATCGCGGAGTGGAGCGGGTTGCTGATCTGGTCATGATGCCTCCAAAGGACTTTGCGCTTTGTATTACAACAACGTCTCATGCTATGAAATTAGGGTCGTCTGTACAAGGATTTTGGGAAAAAAGACGCGAAATGTGTGGATTTAGCGGTTTTGGTAAGCCTTGCCCTCTGGGTAGGTCACCAATTCGATGAACAGCCCCCAGGGTGCTCGGGTGTAGATGAAGCGCGCACCCTGACCTGATTCTGCACCAGCAAACAGGAGGGGATCGCCTAGAACTTCGACGCCCTCCGCGCGGAGGTGAACGAGGGCCTCATCTAGGTCTTCGACATAAAACGCAAGGTGATGACCACCTGAATCTGAGGTTCGGGGGAATTCTCCTCGCTGGTCAGGAGCGTCATAGGCAAGAAGTTCTATGAGGTTCCCCGCAACCTCAATCAGTGCAATTCCATTTACCAAGGTGTCTGGGTGCCTGGCGAAATTATTCACGTTCACCGCCGGATTGGGCGGGTAGGGCTGGTGGCGGACGAGCACCTCTGCTCCAAATACCCGCGTGAAGAATTCGATCGCCTCGTCCAGATCAGGAACTGTCACTCCCATGTGATCAATTCCGCGAATCCTCATGCTGTTGGCCATCACCACGACACCCGTCCACCATTGATGGGCAATACGGTTGCGGTCACTTGACCTGATGATTCACTTACTAAAAATTCCAGAGCTGACACAAGATCAGTTGGTCGCGCCAAGGATTTGATTGCTTGGCGATCACGGTAGAGCTCAAGGCGATCTGCGCTCACCCGCTCCTCGATGTCGGGCGTGAGCACGATTCCCGGGGCGATGCAGTTCACCGTGATCTTGTGGACACCGAGTTCGCCAGCTAGGGCTCGCGTAAACCCGACGATTCCGGCCTTGGAGGTGACGTATGCAGTCATATTTCTTACCTGCATATCCCACACAACAGTAGACGTCAGATTGACGATACGACCAGCGCCAGTGGCGATGAGGTCATTAAGGAATGCCTGGGAAAGCAAGAAAGCGCTGTCTAGGTTGACCCGCATGATGCGGTGCCAATCATTGATCGAAGTATCTTCGAATGGCATATACGGTGAAATACCAGCATTGTTCACCAGCACCCGAACTGGTGGAAGTTGCACCTGGACGAAATCACGAAAGGCACTGACATCGGCTGGATCCGCTGCGTCACCAATGAATGAGACCCCGAGACCCCCACTCGAGGTGATTGCATCAAGTGTTTCGTCACATGCCACGACATCGAGAATTGCAACTGCATGACCGTTTGCTGCTAGTGCTTCAGAAAAAGTTCGGCCAAGCCCTTGAGCGCCACCCGTAACAACGGCGGTTCCCCTAGTTGTGTCGGACAACATGAAACCTGACGTAGTGATCGTCCACATGCACCTGAGAAAAGGCGACGGCTTCACCTTGCGCGGTGTAATGCGTCTCCAAAAGCATGATGTAGGGCGTTCCTGGCGCCAACGTCAGGGGGAAGTCCTTGGCGTCGGGCACGATGACTGGCACGATCTCAACGACGACATGATCGATTGTTCGTCCTGGCCAAGTTTGGCTGAAGGCAAAGATGGAATCATCGAAGTTGTATCCCTGACCATCACTCAGTGCTTCCTGAGTGGCTGCGGAGACGTACGAAAAGGGAATCTCGTCCTCGATATGGATAGCTGCCTGTCCGTCGGCAAAGAACGTCTTGGAGGTCGTCACCACCGGGGTGGTATTCGTGATTTGCAGCGCCCGGATGGCGTCAGGACCGGGCTTATCGTCACGGCGGTAACTGCCCACTACCTTCACATCGTCATGGGTCGCCTTCAGCATGGCTCGAAAGCCGATCAGCCTTTGCAAAATAATGCTTTCGCGGCCGACGTGAGTTCGGATTACCGTGCCCCGACCGGGTGCTCGACTCACCATGCCTAAGCGCTCTAAGGATTGCAACGCTGCACGCAATGTTGTCCGGCTGACATTAAGCATCTCTGCCAAGTCAGGTTCTGAGGGAAGCCGGTCATCAGGAAAGCGTCGCTCTAAAATTGCATCCAACAGAGCGCTCGTTGTCTGATCTGCGAGGGATGCTGTCCTGATTCTTGGAACCAAGAGATCAGATGAGCCCCGCGTCGTCGCAGCCTTAGTGACCACTAGACCCCACCCCCTTAAATGGCCGATCCACTCCTTCGGGGAGTGGAGTCTGGAACACACGAAGCGTGAGGTCAAGTGTCTGGTAGTAGCCCACAAGCACAACAAGCTCCACGAACCCAGCCGGTCCGAGCACAGTCTGGCACTGTTCAGCGAGTAACGGGGTGACATCCCGATCAGTCACGAGCGAGCGTGTCACTCGCAGAATCAGCAGCTCAGTCTGATCAAGGCCAGCAGGTTCATTGCCTTGGCGAATGTCCTTGATATCTGCGTCGGAGATTCCACAGGCACGTGCAATGGGTTCATGGGCGTACCATTCGAAATCGCTGGCGCTTTCGGCGGCGAGGGTGAGGATGGCGACTTCTCGGGCGCGATCGGTGAAGAGAGTGCGATACCGGATTGCAGATCCGAGTTCTTGCAGCGGGCCACCAATAGAAGGTGCAACCACCATTGCGTTGAAGGGTCCTTCTAGGCGACCATCTGAATCCAACATGCGAAAGTGTTGGGGTCCAGCAGCCCGCGGTCCACCTGTGATCGAGTGATAGACAGCACTAGCATCTGGGCCGAGCTCCGATGGAGCAAGCCAGGGAAGTTGACCGTGGTTGACCATTGTCCTCCGCTCAGTTTTAAAGTTAGTCTGTCATACAGAAGACAATCATGCCATAATGTTGGTACATCGAACTATCGGAATGGAGGCACTCATGAGCGAGGTTGAGTCTGACGGCCCGGTCTCCGTGCTGCGCAGGACATGGGGAGATGAAGAAGTTTTTGTCCGCGAGTTGGATCGCGTGTTCAAGCATTCGTGGCAGTTCTTGGCCCACGATAGCGAGATTCCGGATCCAGGCGACTATGTGCAGCGGCGCATGGGGCGTGATCGCGTGATTGTTGTCCGTAGTGAAGATGGAGTAATCCGGGTCTTTCTCAACACCTGCCGACATAGGGGAGTTCCGTTATGTCGCGCAGACGAAGGTAACTCCTCGCACTTTCGGTGCAGTTACCACGGTTGGACTTTCGCAAATACCGGAGTCCTGCGTGGAGTGACGTACCAGCCAGATGTGTATGGCCGTGACGGTATCGATAAATCAGAATTAGGTCTCTTTGAACCAGCCCATGTCGATACGTTTCTCGGAATGGTTTTTGCAACATGGGACCAAGATGCGGTTCCACTCCGCGAATACCTGGGCGATCTGGCCTGGTACCTCGAGGCGCTCATGGGTAAATTTGATGACGGACTTGAAGTAGTGGGCACCCCGGTACGAAATATTGTGAAAGCGAACTGGAAGACCGAAGGCGAAAACCTTTCCGGAGACGGCTACCACACCATGGTCACGCACGCCACGGCCGTTGAATTGGGACTCTTCGCTACACCTAAAGATCTCGAGAAGCTCACCGACGTAGTGACGCCACGGTTTACCGGACGCACCGTCGATTGTGGTAACGGCCACACCATTCGCGTGCAGCGCCTGCCTGTCGAGATTGAGGGCAATCAATATTGGGGATATCCCGAGGAAATGTGGGAGCAGTTCGATCGCAACCTCAGTCCGGAGCAACAACAGGTGATGTCTGCGTTATCGGTGTGCCACGGGTCAGTGTTTCCCAACATGTCATTCATCGAGAATTTCAAAACAAATGTCGATGGCCCTGGGCTACATGCACGCTACTTCCGGATCACTGTCCGATACCCGATCTCAGCGACTCACTGCGAGCAATTGTGGTTCCTGCTGCAGCCGCGCAACGCAGACCCACAATGGCGACGCCTATCTGCTCAGGCATATTTGAGAACGAACGGCCCTTCCGGGATGTTCGAAATCGATGACACCGAGAATTTCGTGGGAATTTCTGAAGCATCTGTCGGTGAAGTTGCTCGCGACAAATCGATCACTTACCTCGGTGGCTTGAAGAACCCAAAAACTCCGAGCGAAGTTGGCTGGCCAGGGGATGTTGTGGATGGAGACAAAACCGAGAAGACACTTCGGGCGTTCCACAGGCAATGGGCCGTGATGATGGACGATGACGTGGTTGTCTCGTGACTTCCGAATTTGCGCCGCCGTTCGCGGAAATATCTCACATGTGGGCCTCTCCTGAGGAGCATGCTGCGGTTTCCGCGTTTCTTGCCCACGAGGCTGAAGCCATTGATTCTCGTGACTATGCAACGTGGCTCTCCTTGGTCGATGACAACTTCACCTACCAGGTGCCCGTTCCCCGAACACCAGATAACCCATTCACCCCACACTACGATTTGCGCTCGATGCTCATTGATGAGTCCAAGTGGTCTCTCGAATCGCAGTGGTTCCGGAGACTTGATCGAGACCTCTACGAATTATCTTGGGCAGAGAATCCACCTGTCAGATTTCGCCATTTCGTGAGCAATGTCCGGGTGCGTCGCACAGACAATCCAAAGTTGCTCGATGTTCGCAGCAATGTGATGCTGATCGGCACGCGCCAATCTGATGCCCCCAAGTTTCTCACTGGTGAACGAACCGACGTCATCAGCATCATTGACAACGGTTATCGCCTTGCTCGTCGGTGGGTGGTTCTTGACCAGGTCGTCATTGATTTCCCGCAACTTCGGATCATGTTGTGAACGCGCACATCCCGGAGGTTCCCAATGATGAAGTGCGAATCGTTATTTCGAATGAATTTGCATCCGTGGAAGTGCGTAAGGTCGCGACCCGAAATGGTGAACGATTGCAAATCCGCTCACTTGGCAAGCAGACCTCCGTGCGCCTTGATGCGATAGCACTCGAAGCCTTGACCTGGTCAGATGCAATTGAAGTCGGAATGGCTTTGGAAAATCCCCTCGGACCTGAAACAGGTGAGGCATGACGCCCCTAATTGTTGGTTGCCCGAGTCGAGGTGGACTAGCCACCCTCTTAGCTCTGTCGAACGTCGTTGCAGGAGAAGTGACTCTCGCATGGAGCGACCGCGAAGAACTAGTACTAGCGGTCCCGCAAGTCCTAGAGGCAGGTGGAACCACTCTCTTGGTTGATGCAACCGATGGAGCAGCAACGGAACACGCGCTAGTCCATCAATTGCAGGTCATGGGCGCCCCTCAGTTCGTGTGCATGGTCGCAGAGGACCCTCGCGATGCAGCTGAATTGGGCAGCATTGCTGAGACGCTGTTGCGGACTGTTCCACCATGCGCAGTCCTAGTTATTGGCGGCGAACTTGCATCCGCAGCCGTCACAAGAGTTCTCGAAGATCTCGAACTTCCGGTGCCCTTGTCAGTGAGCCTTGAAGAGGCGGCTGAAGTCGCAGTGGAACTTGCCGAATTTGCACGATGGGAGACGTCTCAATGACCGCCAAATACAACAAGGGTGATGCACGCGCATGGGCCTTGGAGTCACTGACTGGTTGCTGCGGCTGCATTCAGCCGACCTTCACATCATCACTCGAGTCGCTGAACGAAGAAGCAATTCGTTTTGATGTCCGTCGTGAAATTGAACTGGGGATGTCGGGTGTTTTGCTCGTATCAGAGTGCGGAACGACACCATCTGAATTCGCTGAATTCACCCGCATCGTGGTAGATGAAGCGGGTGACCAACTCATCACGGTTTTGCAGGCCTCGGAACCGACGCTGCAGAGCACAGTCGCAGCGGCAGAAATGGGTGCTCGAGCGGGCGTAGACCTTGTTATGCCCTCCTACCCGTTGTATTTCAATCCCACGTCTCATGACGATGTATTCGAATTCACCAGAACTGTGGCAGCAAAATCCGGCGTTGGCATGATCATTTTTGCAATGGATCAGTGGAATTTCGGCCGCTTGCACGCTGCAGGTTTCCCGTTATTCCTTCTGGAGCGAATGGTTGAGGAGATCCCAGAAGTCGTCGCGATCAAGAATGAGGTCGGGGGACCAGGCGTCGGAGGCATCGCATCAGTTTTCGAGCGATTTAACGATCAAGTGGTTGTGACTGACCCGCTTGAGTTCAATGCGCCAGCTTGGATTGCAAATTACGGTATGCGTTTCATGGGTACCTCAAACTATGAATGGATGGGGCCCGTAGTCCCGCAGATGCTCGCCTTGCTGAGCGATCCGGCGACCTGGGATGAAGGTATGGATCTCTACTGGCGAGTTGCTCCTGCTCGACGAGCTCATGCAACGGTCTGTACTCCATTGGTGGCAAATAGCGGTCTTGTCCCGCGCATGCATTGGAAATATCAGGGATGGCTTAATGGTTTCAATGGCGGACCCATTCGGCAGCCGCACATGCGAATTAGCGCTGCGCAAATGACCACATTGCGTAATGCGGCGGTGGCTTCAGGGCTCGATATCACCAGCGATGACGACGCACTCTTTTACACTGGAAGGAATCCTGAATGAGTGACTATGGCTCGATGCTCCTTGTAAATGGTGAAGACGTGGATCGTCTCGCAACCGTCCCCGTTGCGTTGGCAGCAGCTGAAGAAGCCGCGCTACTTCTGGCGCGGGGCAACATTGTGACTGGCCGCGTGCAGGTGAATGGTCCCGTTGCCTGGATGCGAGTGCTCGCTGGAATGGTCACAGATCTTGATCTACTTGGCTACAAGGAGTTTCATCGTGTTGGGCGCGATGTTCGCTACCACGTTCACCTCTACCGCGAGTCAACGGGAGAGATCCTTGGTGTTGTAGACGGGCGGCGAATTACAAGTCTGCGCACAGCAGCCACAGCGGCGATTGCAGTTCGCCATTGGGCTGATGATCGACCGATCCGTGTTGGTTTGATTGGATCAGGCGAGGAAGCGCGTGAAGGCCTGCGGGCGATCGCAGGGGCGACACAAGTGCCAAGCGCCACTGTTTTTAGCCCTACTCCAGCGAACCGGGATGCCTTCGCTGAGGAGATGTCAGCCGAACTCGGAATGGAGGTTGTGGCCAAGGCGAATCAAGCCGAAGTCCTGGAGGAATGTGACATGTTGTACGTGGCGACTTCCTCGCACAACCACCCATTCCTTTCTGCAAGTGATCTAGGTAACATAGGAATGATCGCTGCGATTGGATCGACGCAGCCGGTTCACCGAGAACTCACCGGTGATGTCTTTTTGGCCGCAGCCCAGACAATTGTCGATACACCTGATGCCACTCACGAGTCTGGTGACTGCATTGAGGCCTCGGCGCAAGGATGGGATGCCAAGTCAGCAATTCTTCTAGGTAGTTATCTCTCAGAGAAGCCTATGAATAGCGGCCTAACAATCTTTAAGTCCGTGGGCAGCGTAGAGCAGGATCTCGTACTCGCTTATTACCTGATCGAAGCAGCCCGTTCTAATCAAGCCGGCGCCGTCGTTCCCGACGTCGCTTCCCTACGAGTGATGCGCTAAGAGCACAAGGAGTTTGACATGCAAATTGTTGATATGTCCCACAACTGGGGAATGCACACGCCAGGATGGGTTGGATACCCGGGCTGCAAAATTTATTACACTCAGACACTTCAAACAAACCGCATAGTTTCGCAGCGCATCGAAACGTCGCTGCACACCGGAACACACCTTGATGGTCCGATCCATGCTGCTGATGGTGGCGCTGACATGGCATCTCTGCCCTTGACCAAACTCATTCACGAGGGTGTAGTGGTCGACCTATCCGATGTGTTGAGCGATTGGGATGTCATCACACCTGAACACATTCTGTCCAAGGTAGAGGTGAAAAAGGGCGACATCATCATTGTTCATACTGGCTGGCACAAGTACTACACCGGACAGCCGCAGCAGGATCTCGTGCGTTATTTCTGCATGCATCCAGGCGGTGGCGTTGAGTTAGCTCGGTGGATGATGGATATGGAAATCAGCTGGTGGGGTATTGATGCAGGCAGCGGTGACCACCCGATGAACACCACGATCAGACATATGCGTCCAGATATTGCTAAGCGTTTCGAAGAGCACGTCGGGATGACATGCCTTGAGTTCTTTGGCGAATATGAGTATGTGCATCATCTCTCGGGCAGGGTAATCAAAGAAGACTTGTTCCCCATGCACCATCTTGCTTTTCCTGCTGGCTGTATCCACGCAGAAAATGTGGGCGGGGATATCGAGGCCATTTTGAACAAGCGCTGCATCATCGGAGCATTCCCATGGAAAATCGAAGGCGGCGAAGGTTGCCCTTGTCGGATCATGGCGTTCTTCGATGTTGGCCCCAACGAGGTGGTCGACGCTATTGCAGATGGAATCTTCACGCTACCGAAGGGGTGATTCCCACAAAGTGGCCCCACCATTTTGCGTAGGCATGGTCCAAATGCGTTCTGCGCCTTTGGATCCATTGTCGAACGCCATAATGACCGGTGCTGCCATCGAGCGTTGCGCTCGTGAGGGTGCAACGCTCGTGGTGCTGCCAGAACTTGCTGCCACGGGATATGTATCAGATAGTCACGCTCTACAGCCGATTGCTGAATCAGTGGCTGATCCGGGGCCAGTGTTGGCAGCGTGGGTTGAATCTGCACGTACGCACGAGGTGGCAGTGATCGGCGGATTCGCTGAGCGAGATGGAGACAACCTCTATAACTCTGCGGTAACAATCGATGCATCTGGGCGGGTTGTTTCGGTGTATCGAAAGCTCCATTTGTTCGGCCAGGAGCGAGATTGCTTTAAGCCTGGGAATCTTGGATTGCCAATTGCCACAGTTTCCGACGTGCAAGTTGGCGTGCTGGTCTGTTACGACCTTCGCTTTCCAGAGGCCATGCGAATCATGGCTCTTCGAGGCGCAGAGGTCATCGCAGTTCCTACTGCCTGGGTTGCTGGATTTGACAGGACGGTTCCGGCGACAGGTCGAATCGGACAAGTAGACGGTGCGGTAGTTCAGGCAAACCTCAACCAAGTGTTTGTTGTGTGCGCCGACACAGTTGGAGTGATCGCAGACAATACTTTCCTTGGCCGGTCAGTCGCGGTAAACCCATTTGGTGAAGTCATCGCCGGTCCACTCTCACCCGACCAGGAAGATTATGCGATCATTGAAATTGATATAGCCCAAGTTTCTGCGGCGCGCCATCGCGGTCCTGGGATAGACCCATTCGCGAACCGGCGCACTGATGTGTACGGCACGGAACTGGGGTATCAGTACGGAACCACCAGTGAAGAGAAGGAGAAACGATGACGCCTGTAGCAATCACCCATGTTCGCTATGTTGCGTTGGGAGTTCGAAACCTTCCTGCGCAGGTGGAATTTTACAAGGACGTATGGGGTCTGAGTGCACGTGAGAGTGACTCCGGATTGCAGTATTTCGGAGCGCCCGCAAGTCACGATCCACACATCCTTCGTTTGCGCGCATCAGAGTTTGATCGGGTTGATCTGATTTCCTTTGCAGTACCATCCGTAAAGCTCGTTGACGCCTTTGCGGCCAGATTAAGAAGCAGTGGCGTGAGATTGATCAGTGAACCTGCAGGTTCAACGGCACCAGGTGGTGGATATGGATTCCGTTTTTTTGATCATGAAGGCCGAACTTTGGAGATCATGTCTGATGTTGAGCTCGTCTCGGCTGCAGAACTTCCAGAGCGGGACTGGCATCCGGGAAAACTGTCACATGTAGTAATCAACTCTCCAGATATCGAAGCAGCAGCACGTTGGTACGGAGAGCATCTGGGACTTCAGGTGTCGGATCGGCTTGCCGACAGGATGATCTTCCTCCGGGGAGACAGCAATATTCATCACACGATCGCGATTGCCGCGGCTCCGCACGTATCTCTCAATCATGTGGCTTATGAGTCCAGGGGCATCGATGAATACCTGAGGGCATCCGGTCGGCTCATTAGGTCGGGATTGCCATGCGTGTGGGGTCCAGGCCGACACGGCCCTGGAGACAATACGTTTGCTTACTTCAGTGATCTATCGGGCTTTGTGGCCGAATACACCACCGCCCTGCAGGTGGTCGATGATTGGAACGCTTGGCAGCCCCAGGTTCACCCCGTGACTCCTGAATGGTCTGATCAATGGGGAACTGCAAACATCCGTGACCCAGAACCATTCGTGGGTCGACCAGACCTCGGTGTTCATGATGCGCCACCGGTGTAACCCCGCCATCCATCGCTACCTTTAGAGAGATGCCATGAGAGCCGAAGTAGACACCATGTTGTGCAAGGCCTATGCCAACTGCACCTTTGAGGCTCCAGAAGTCTTTGAGGTAGACGAGACCACGGGCAAAGCTCACATCTTTGTTGATGGTTCGCTGGAGTCGCGACGTGACGAAGTCGAGCGCGCTGTCGATGCCTGCCCTGTGGGCGCTATCCGTCTTACAAAGTAACGGGCGCGACATCCACAAGGAGTTTTCCCGTCGACGCCCGGGATTCGATGCGCTCATGCTGGCGGGCAGCGTCGGGCAGGGGTACTCGGCTATCCAGTTGAATCCGGAGTCGACCATCTTCGATTCGATTCATGATTTCAGACGCGGCTGCGCGCCACGAGGCGGAATCGCCGATGTAGTCCTTACCTCGCACCCGTCGAACCGCCAACGAGCCAGCCGACAGCATCTCAAGATCAATGGCAGGCAGCGGTCCTGCGGCGGCACCAAAGTACACAACGGTGCCATGTGTCTTGAGCATCCGAACATCGCGGAGTGCTTGAAGGCCACCATTTGCATCAAAGACGAGGTGTGCTCCCTCAGGTGCAATCGAACGCACTTCTTCCACGAGTTGGTCGGAATCGATGCATACGGCGGCCGCTCCGAGCGCAAGAGGAATCGACGTCTTTGCGTGGCTACCCACGACTGCGATGACTCGGGCGCCGCGCTCGACCAGCAATTGGGTAAGCAACTGCCCGACGCCACCTGCGGCTGCAAAGACGACAACGGTGTCTCCCACATTTATGGGAGCACATTGATGCGCGAGATACCAAGCAGTTGTTCCTTGCATAAGAGCTGCAGCTGCAATCTCACTGGGCACCGAATGAGGAATCGGCACAAAGAACTGCGCTGGACCCTGCACCAGTTCGGCATAACTCCCTTGAATCTTCGACCACGCAACGCGATCACCAAGTGTGAAGTCGGAAACGTCGGCAGCCATATCGATGA